>JAJWOJ010000180.1 GCA_021635425.1 Clostridiales bacterium
GCGATATTCCTATACTTTTGCCTATTTCTGTTTGCGTTTTCCCGCTTTGTTTAATTGCTTCCGATAGATTTCTTTGAATCTGATCAATGGTAATTAAAGTCTTCATATGTAAATTTTACAACCATCAGGCGTAAAATACTTGACATACGCCTATTGGGCGTATTACAATATAAATGTTACCACATCTAAGCATAAGCAAAAAGGTTGATTGATTTTATATCGTCAACCTTTTGCGTTGGAAAATTGTTTTAGAGCAGAAATATTATAATTTACAATCAATTTTTAAAAAGCCGAAAAAGCTCGCTCAAAAGTCCGCCGATTTCCGACGGCTCTGCCGTGGCGAGCTTTTTTCTTATTTCGTCTAATCTTTTTTCCTTATTCATATTTACATTATGCTTAATCGAAATATAAATATACGGCTATAAGTCGATAAACGCAGGTTTTTGTTGCAAATAGGTGTTTTAAAATGCGGATTTTATTTCCGAAATGTTCGCCTAAAGATCGCTTTATTCGCCTAAAAAGCTACTTTAATTGTGCGAATTATTACAACATTTTGTTGACAATCGCCCAATTTAATGGTATAATTAGGCAAATCGTTAGAGAGTTGGGCGCATGAGAGATTTTAATTACAGTAAGTTAAGGAATATTAAGTGGGATAATGAAGTGCTGGGATTGGTTGCTCAGATTCATGAATACAAAGGGAAGCAGGCGTTATTTTTAAAACAAAAACCCGCAACGCTTGAAAAACTTGTCGAGATAGCAAAAATACAAAGTACCGAAGCTTCAAATAAAATCGAGGGCATTGTAACTACAGCCGTTCGTATCAAGCAGTTGTGCGACCAAAAAACCACGCCGAGAAACAGAGACGAAGAGGAAATTTCGGGCTATCGCGACGCTTTGTCGCTCATACATGAGAGCTATGAGTATATTCCGATTAAATCTTCATATATTTTGCAATTGCATCAGGTTTTGTATCGTTATTCACAAAGAGGTATCGGCGGCAGATTTAAGAATACGCAGAATTATATTGCAGAAATCAAGGAAAGCGGCGAACAAATTGTACGGTTTATGCCGCTCGATCCGTTTGAAACGCCGACGGCTATAGAGAAAATGTGCGAAAGCTTTAACCGAGAAACAGACGATTGCGAAGTAGACCCGCTTATTCTGATCCCTGCATTTATAGTCGACTTTTTGTGCGTTCACCCGTTCAATGACGGTAACGGAAGAATGTCGCGCTTGCTTACAACCTTGCTTTTGTATCGTGCGGGCTATGTTGTTGGAAAATACGTGAGTTTGGAAAGTAAGATAGAGAAAACGAAAGAAAGCTATTATAAAGCGTTGGAAAAAAGCGATATAAATTGGAATAACGGGGAAAACGATTTAACGCCTTTTATAAAATATATTCTCGGAACGGTTCTGTCGGCTTACAGAGATTTTGAACAAAGGGTAATTTTAGTTGAAGATAAATCTTCCGCAATCGACTTGGTGAGAAATGCGGTGAACAATACAATCGGCAAATTTACAAAGAGCGATATAATGGAGCTTGTGCCGTCCGTCGGCAAAACTTCCGTCGAAAACTCGTTAAAAATACTTATCGAGGAAGGCGTTATCGGGAGAGACGGTAAAGGTAAAGCGACGTTCTATTTCAGAAAAAATTAGCGAGAACGAAATATACGAATTAAAATCCCCGCAGCGACGCGTCGCTGCGGGGATTGGTTTTATATTGCCTCGGGTGTAAGGCTCAATTGCAATAAATTGGGCTATAAGTCGATAAACGCATATTTTATTATGCGAACAGCAATTGCGGAGGCTTGCTTTTTATGCTTTTTTGACGGATACGCCGTCTTTGGAAATCATTACCGTGTAGCCTTTGCTTAAGATTTCGGCGCGAAGTTCGTCCGATAAGGCGTAGTTCTTTTCGGCTCTCGCGTTTTGCATTTTTTCGGCTAAGGCTTTAACGTCTTCGGGGATAGGTTCTTCGTGAGTTTTGTCGTAGTTTTTTACAAACTCGTCGGGGTTCTTGGTGAAAAGCCCTAAAAGCGAGTAAGTCTTCTTTATCTGCGAAAGCATGTTGCCAGCCGCAGGGTCTTTTTTCGCGATTAAAGAACGAATTTGTTTGAAATATGCGTAAAGGTCGGAAAGCGCGAGGGCGGTGTTGAAATCGTCGCTCATCGCCTCGTCGAACTTTTTGTCTATCTCGGGGTAATCTCCCTCGATTTTGATTCCCGCTTTTTCCGCTTCCACAAACGCCCTGTAAAATTCCGCGAGGTGTTTTTCGGCTTCGGGGAAGAGTTCGGGGGTTATGTTTATGTCGTTACGATAGTTGGTGGAAAGAAGAGCAAACTTTATCGCTTCGTTTGAGTATTCCTTCAAAAGGTCGGAAAGAAGCAGACTGTTGCCGAGCGATTTGCTCATTTTCTGTCCGTTTACCTTGATAAGTCCGTTATGCACCCAGTATTTAACGAATTGTTTGCCCGTCAGAGCTTCCGTCTGAGCGATTTCGTTTTCGTGGTGGGGGAAGATAAGGTCTCTGCCGCCGCCGTGAATGTCTATCTGCTCGCCGAACGCCTTTCTGTTCATGGCAGAGCATTCGATATGCCAGCCGGGTCTGCCTTTTCCCCAAGGGGAATCCCAGCAGATTTCGCCTTCTTTCGCGCTTTTCCAAAGAGCAAAGTCGAGCGGGTTTCTCTTTTCGTCGTCGTTTTCAATTCTCACGCCGTTGAGCGCGTCCTCTAAGTTTCTGTGCGAAAGTCTGCCGTAAGGCGGGAAGGATTCGACGGAGAAATACACGTCGCCCTTAGGGGTGGGGTAGGCATGTCCTTTTTTGATGAGTTCGGACACGAAATCGATTATGTTGTCGATATTGTCGGTTGCCTTGAGCCAGATATCGGGGTCGTCCACTTCCATTTCGCGCATGACTTTGTCGATTTTCTTTATCATCATTTTCGCATAGGCGTCGGCGGGGATGCCCGCTTCCTTTGCGCGCGCGATGATTTTATCGTCAACGTCGGTGTAATTTCTCGCATAGGTTACGTCGTAGCCCTGCTTTATGAGGAATTTTCTTATAATGTCGTAAATAAGAGCCTGATAGGCATGACCTATATGCGCTTCGCCCGAAACGGTGATTCCGCAGGCGTACATGTTTACTTTGTTGCCGTGAAGGGGAATGAATTCTTCTTTTGTTCCCGAAAGGGTGTTATATATTCTCATTGTCTTTCTCCTCTGATTTCAATTTTCTTTCAAGTTCGTCAACCCGCGCGCGGAGAGAACAAAGCTCTTCCAAAATCGGGTCGCATTTGTCGGCTGTGTTGTCGGGGATTTTTTCGCCCTTGATTTTAACCACGCGCCCCGGGACCCCCACAACGGTGGAGTGGGGCGGAACGTCTTTCAAAACGACGCTTCCCGCGCCGACCTTCGAAAACTCGCCTACGGTGATTCCGCCGAGAATCTTCGCACCGCACGAGATGACGCAGCCTTCTTTAATTATAGGGTGGCGACGTTTGCCCGCGTCCTTTCCCGTGCCGCCGAGCGTAACGCATTGGTAGATAAGCACGTGTTTTTCAACGACCGCCGTTTCGCCGATGACAACGCCCGCGCCGTGATCGATAAAAACGCCCGGCGCGATTTTTGCCGCGGGATGAATTTCGATGCCCGTTAAAAATCTCGCGAACTTGCTTATTATGCTTGCAAGAAGTTTCATATGATGTCGATAAAAGAAATTGGCTATTCTGTGTCTCGAGAGCGCGTGTATTCCCGGGTAGGTGAGCCATATTTCGAATTTCGAGCGCGCCGCGGGGTCGTTTTGCTTTGCAAAAGCGATATCTTCCCGAAGTGATTTAAAAAACATAAATTTTCTCCGAAATCTTGTATAAAAAAGCGCCTTTTCGCTTAATCACGAAAAGGCGTTTCAACGCTGTTCCACTTTTCTTCAAAGAGCTTTTGCGGATAAAACCCCGAAAACTCTTCCTCATTTCTCCCGTAACGGCGGAGCGCCGAAGGCTGTTAACCCCTCTTAACAGCGGAACGCACTTTCGCATATCTTTCGGTTGAGGCTTTCACCAACCGCCTTTTCTCTGAACCCGAAATTTATGTTACTCTTTTCCGCAACGATTTAAAGTTGTATTTTTTATTATTATATGCTATTTTTTATATTTTGTCAACCGAAATGCGCGGCGTTATTCCCGATCGGCTTATAGTAGCGGCAATCGGCGGCAAAATACGAAAGGATTTGAAATCGGAACGAAAGGATTTGAAATCGGAACGATTAAAAATCGTCGCCCTCGTCCTCTTCCTCTTCGTCGTCGTCGTTTTCGTCTTCGTCGTAATCTTCAAAGTCGGAAGCGTCGGCTTCGGGGTAATCGAAATCGTCCTCTTCGCTGTCGTCCACGTCGTTGTCGTAATAATCGGTATCTTCTTCCTCTTCGTCGTCGAAAAGTTCCTTGGCTTCGTCTTCTCCGAGCTTGTCGAGAGAAAGAATTTCCTCGCCTTCTTCGGGCTTATTGCTGATAGCTTCCTTTTCGTCCTCGTCGAGGTAGTTTCTCCAACCTTCGTCGTTATCGAGGTCTACGTCCTGTTCGGGTTCGATAGCCGCCTTATCGTTTCTTTCCTCGCGACATTCGTCGCACATTTCTTCGCCGGGATCTATATAATTGCGCTTGCAGATCGGGCAGAGAATCTGCTCGTTATCGTCATCGTCGCCGAACGAGGCGAATTTGATTGTCGGACCCAATTTTAATTCCGCTTTGCATACGTCGCAATATTTTTCCCCTTCGGGCATGTAGTTGAGGTCGCACCTCGGACACTTCACATATTTCATACAATTTCTCCGATATAATGTTGAGTCGTTTTTACGGTTTTATTCCCCTAAAAATGCTTTGCGCTGTAATTATATCATATTATATGAATTTGTAAACTGTTTTTG
>JAJWOJ010000181.1 GCA_021635425.1 Clostridiales bacterium
GTATTATATACCTTATAATAAAATATGTCAACCTTTCATCCGCAATTTGTTTTACGGAAGACCCGCATTTATAATTTTTTAATAATTTTCAATGCTCGTTTTATCGGAACGGGGGAACATTTTTCTGAAACGTTTTTATCAACCTTCAGAACTTCCCCTTCCGAAGTGAATCCGTCACGCGTTTCAACGATCACTTTATCGCCCGCGGCGACGCGGAATTCGTCGCATATATAATACCCGACGCGTTTTTCTCCCCGATAATCGACGTTGACTTTAACTATCGTGTGATACCCGTCGCCGTCTAAAACTCCGCCGCTCAAAGAATGAATCATTTTTCCCTCCGATGTGTTTATAAAAAACGCCCCGCTTAAAAAAGCGGAGCGCGAAATAACGTAATAAAGATTACTTATCTTCTTTATCTTTCTTCTTGCCGATCTTTCCGAAGAAATTGCCGATCTTAGAAGGAGCTTTCTCGGGAGCGTTAGCCGCTTCCGCTTCTCTTTCCGCTCTTCTCTGAAGCTCGACAACGGGAACGTATGCCGGCTGACCTTCGCCTTTAAGGATAGTAAGCTCGGTCTCTTTATCGAAGAGGTGGCTGTGCATGATGTCGATGGCAAGCTCGATAACCTGATCTCTTTCGGTCTTGGATCTCGAATCGACCTTAGCGGTGAGCTGTGCGCCCGCGTCTACAAGGCTCTTGACGGAATCGTCAACCGCAGACTCGTTAGCGAAGATGCAGTAAAGCAAAGTTTCTGCACCGAGTTTTTCGACAACGTCGACCTTAACGTCGATAACGGTTTCTCTGCTGTTGGAAATGAAGTTTTCTTCATCGTGGAAATCTTCGGGACGAACGCCGAATACAACGGGCTTACCCGTATTGATATATTTGGCGGGATCTTCGATCGTATCCGATTTAGCCTTGGGAAGCGCAACCTTATTTCCTGCGAACTCAACGTAAACGGTCTTTCCGTCGGAAGTTAAAACCGCGTCGAAGAAGTTCATCTGAGGCGTGCCTATGAAGCCCGCGACGAAAAGGTTAGCGGGATAATCGTAAAGTTTCTGGGGTGCGTCTACCTGCTGAATGAAACCGTCTTTCATAACGACGATTCTCGTACCCATGGTCATAGCTTCGACCTGATCGTGCGTAACGTAAATGAACGTGGTTGCAAGTCTGTGATGGATCTTGGTGATCTCGGTTCTCATCTGCGCACGGAGCTTAGCGTCGAGGTTGGAAAGAGGCTCGTCGAGAAGGAATACCTTCGGTTCACGAACGATTGCTCTTCCGAGCGCGACTCTCTGTCTCTGACCGCCGGAAAGAGCCTTCGGCTTTCTCTGGAGATAACTTTCAAGACCGAGGATTCTTGCGGCTCCTCTTACTTTTTCGTCGATTTCCGCCTTGGGTTTTTTACGGAGCTTAAGACCGAACGCCATATTGTCGTATACGGTCATGTGCGGATAAAGAGCATAGTTCTGGAAAACCATCGCTATATCTCTGTCCTTGGGCTGAACGTTGTTCATAAGCTTTCCGTCAATGTAAAGCTCGCCGTCCGAAATCTCTTCAAGACCCGCTATCATACGAAGCGTTGTCGACTTTCCGCAACCGGAAGGTCCTACGAAGACGATGAACTCCTTGTCTTCGATGTCCAAACTGAAATCCGTTACGGCAACTACGCCCGAGGGATAAACTTTATAAATGTCTTTCAGATTAAGACTTGCCATTTTTTCCTCCTGAATTTTCGGTGTTACCGAATTTTTAATTCTTCTACTATATTATATCGCATTTTGCCCGTTTGTACAATAGCATTTATAACAAAAATTGCCCTGCTTCTTTATCAATTTTGTACATTCTGCCTAAAAACCCTTGTATTTTTCCTCTTTTACTGGTATAATGATGCCACAAACGCTTACATAACGACTAAAACGCGACGGGAGAATATATTATGGATATAAATAAACTTACGCCTTCGGGCAAATTGAACAAAAAGCATCTTCTAACCCTTTCCAACTACACCGAAGAGGAGATTTTCGAAATTCTTTTAAGGGCGCGCAACCTGGAACAGAAGAAATCGGCGGGTGAAAAAACAACCGATCTTAAAAACAAATACGCGCTTCTTATAACCAAACGTTCGTTTTCACGCTCGAGGATAGCCTTCGAAATAGCCGTATCCATGCTTCAGGGGTCGCCCGTCGTTTCCACTTTGCACGGAAGCGAACTCGAACTGCTTATAAAAGACAAACTTTCGTTAGAAGCCCTCGCGAACTACGGAATGGACGTAATCGTCGTTCAGACCTCCGAACTTACCGACGCGGAACATATCGAAAAGTCGGTCAACATTCCCATCGTTAACGGCAATCCGAAAAGCGGACCGCTCGAAGCTCTTGCCGCATTATACACGGTGTGGAAGGAAAAAGGCAGGCTTTCCGACCTTAAAATAACTTTCTTCGGCGATCCTGCCGCCTATGCCGAATCGATTGCATACGGATTTGCGAATTGCGGATTCGAAATCACCTTCGTCTGTCCCGAGGAGCTTAAACCGTCGCCCGAAATTTACGGCTATTGCCGCCAGTTCGGAGACGTTAACGTCACTTCCGACGTTCGCGGCGGAGTTAAGGGCGCGGACGTGATTTTCGTTTCGGACGACGGATTGTCTCACCGCTTCGACATAACGAACGACGTTTTGTCTTTCGCGAAACCCGACGTAACCGTGCTTCACACTCTCCCCGTCGACCCCGACGGGATTTTATCGGAAGAAGTGATTTCTTCCCCTCGTTTTGCGGGGCTTAAAGAAGCGGAATATCTTCCACTCATCGACATGGCGGTTATGTCTCTTTTGGTAAACAAGGCGGACTAAGCAGTAAAAAATTAACTGTTTTGTGATTGATCACATTTAAAAAATCGGTCTATAAGTCGATTAACGCATAAAATCGCGCGGGCGGGAGCATGAAAGCTCCCGCCCGCGTTTTACGTTTAATCTATCGGTTTTATCCGTGTTATATCCCTCATCGGGACAACCTCGCCGCTTTCGAAAATTATTTTCGCGTTATCACTGTCCACCTTTTTAACTCTTCCCGTAACGTCGCGCAAAGCCCCGCCCGCCTTTCTTTCGTCCCGCACGAAATAGGTAACGGACACGTTGGGGCGCGCTGAAATTCCGACCTCGATTTCCGAAAGCGCGTTGTCGAGTTCTTCCATATATTCGTCGTCGTAATAAATCCGCTCGGCTGTTTTTCGGTTGCTTTCCTTTATCTCTTCGCCGAATTTCGTTAAGGCGGCAAACGGAGCGAACTGCGCCGCGCGGTCGATAATCGGCATTTTCGGTTTTCTCGACTCGGGGCGCGGAAGATTGACTATATCGTCGTATTTACTCGTCATTCCTTATGCCCTCCGATCTGTTTGTTTCTCGATTTGCCCGTTGCGCCCTGCTCGAAATTCATTCCTTTAAGCATGGCGTTTTTGCCGTATTTCTTTCTTATTTCAAGCACGGCTTCCTGCCGTTTGCGTTCTTTCGCCGTCTTTTCCTCTTCCGAAGCGGTCGCGCTCGCGTCGTCGAAAAAAGAAATCTGCTCCGCCGCCCGATTTTCCGCCGCCGTCTTTTCGTCGAGCGTAAAAGAGGCGCAAAGATTAAGTTTTCTCACAAGTAAATCATGATTAGCCGTTTTGCGGAAAAGCTTGTCGAATTCCTCGACTAAAACGGCGGTTGACGACGTGAATTTTCCTAAATTATGCGAACCGTGAGCCGCCGCGGGCATTTTTCTGCCGTATCTATCCTCTTTAACTTCTCCGTTATAATTTATTTCGGGTCGGGAAAGATTTTTCGCGTCGTAAACGATATCTATAACTATCTGATTTGTGACAAGCCGCTTTTCAAACAAATCCATGGCAAGAAAATCCGCCATTTCCTTGACGATGAGCCGAGCCTTTTCAAACGGGTACGGTTCCTGCAGAACCTGCCCCGAAGAAAGGCTGTTCACGCTCGGTTTATACGCTTTGACGTCCTTTATCGTGCAAGGTTCGTAGCCCCAGGCATGGTCGATGAGAAGTTCCGCGTTTACCCCGAAAATCTTAAACAAAAGTTCCTCGTTATAATAATCGGACTGACTGCCGAGCGAACATCTCGCAATATCACCCATCGTGCGAAGCCCCTGCGCCGCAAGCCTTTCGGCATAGCCTGCGCCCACGCGCCAGAAATCGGTTATCGGCTTGTGATCCCAAAGTTTTTTTCTGTATGAAATTTCGTCGAGTTCGGCAATTCTCACCCCGTTTTCGTCGGGCGGAATCTTTTTCGCTTCGACGTCCATCGCGATTTTGCACAGATACAAGTTGGTGCCTATCCCCGCCGTAGCCGTAATCCCCGTTTCGGACAAAATATGTTTAATCATCTTCATCACGAGACTTCTTGCGGTGAGCTTGTAAATTTTAAGGTAATCGGTGAGGTCGATAAACACCTCGTCTATCGAATAGACGATTATATCGTCC
The DNA here is from genome assembly GCA_021635425.1 of Clostridiales bacterium. Taxonomy (GTDB): domain Bacteria; phylum Bacillota; class Clostridia; order Christensenellales; family Borkfalkiaceae; genus UBA10281. The sequence continues at coordinate 4,478 of JAJWOJ010000181.1, forward strand.
TCGGAGACGTATTGTTTGTAAATTTCATAAATTTTTCTGCTCGTTTCGACGTATTTACCCATTCTCGGAACGGCTACGATATACCCGACTTCAAGCGCGGGATCGTTTTTAAGTTCCTCGTCGACAAAAGATTTACCCTTGAACGTGCCGTTCGGCGCGTTTTTTCTTCTCTGCCTGTTTACGTCGCGAACTTTTCGGACGACTTCGAAAAGCCTCGCTCTGCCGGGGATTCCGTAAGCTTTGAGCGCGGGCGACACGGCGAGACAAATGGTCTTTTCCGTTCTCGAGCTGTCCGCTACGACAAGATTAACGCCGAGCGGGTCGAGTCCTCTTTGAACGCACTCAACCGACGCGAAAAAAGATTTAAGATCTATCGCGGCGTATATTCTGTTTTTCTTTCCGGCTTCGTTCATGCTGTAAGTATAC
>JAJWOJ010000182.1 GCA_021635425.1 Clostridiales bacterium
ATTTCGGGTATTTCTTTTATTTTCAGAAGTTCGAGAATTATCTGAGGTTCGTCGTTTTCGTTTTCGGAAAGATAATGAATGCGTGCGCGTAAGTGAACCCACCCTTTGTTTTTTATCTTCAACGGGGTGTTATATCCGCACAAATGCCCTATAAGCTGAATATCGTTTGCGCAACACGTCATAGCAAGCCTTCCCGCAACAAACGTGTTTTCGGGCAAATTTTTGGAAGTAACCGTCATACAATCGAATTCGACGATTTTCCCTTCGTATCTTGAACGATTATCAAACGTATCTATATAGAAAATTCCGAAATCTTTATCGGAAATAATCATTTCGTCCGAGATTTTATAAGGAAGCTCTTCAACGAAACTTACGGGTTTTCCGTCTTTATCGAGCGTGATGAAATACGCGTCCTTATTGATAAGTTTAAGGCTTCTCTTATACCCCGCCATTTCCGCCGATTCTTCGCATCTGTTCATGATAACTATGTCGGAAGAACCTACGATATCCTGAAATTTCTGCCGCATGTTGTTAAAATAAATTTTAAACGTCTGCGCGTCGATAATTGCAAAAGCCTGTTCTGTTACGACATAAGGCGGAAGAGATACGGTATTCCAATCCCACATGGCGTTTTCTTCGACAAAAAGCGCGTGCGGCTTGTTTACTTTGATAAGCTCGTTGATTTTTTCAACCGTAAAATCTTCGGGATTTTCAAACTGATAGTAAACCGCATTGACTTTTGCGAGTTCCGAGGGGTCGTATTCGACTTCACCCTCTTCCGTCGAAAGAATCAACACTCTGCCGACGTCGCCGAAATCTCCGTTTTTAAGCGAATCTACGATAAAAGTCGTTTTTCCGCTTTCAAGTATTCCTTTAACGATTACAGCGGGAAACGTTCTTGCCATAGCAATTCTCCTTGACTGTTATTCGACCGAGAAAAGACGAGAAATCTTGTCTTCATCGATTTTCGAGCCGATTACGCATATTTTACCCGTATAATCGGGTGCGCCCGTTCTTATTTCGTATTCTCCCGCGACAAGGTCGAAATAATACCATTTCTCGTTATCTTTAGCTTTGACAACGCCTTTGGATCTTAAAATTACGCCGAGACCGGAATTTTCGTCGCAAAGAGTTTTCATGATTCCTTCGAGTTTTTCGTGAGTGAACGCCACGGGAGTTTCTATACCCCAACTCGTAAACACTTCGTCGGCGTCGTGTCCGTGATGATGGTGGTGGTGATGCTCGTGTTCGTCATGATGATGGCAGCAATGATCGTGTTCGTCTTCATCGTCGTCATCATCGTCGTGATGACAGTGATGTTCATGCTCATCTTCGTCGTCATCGTGGTGATGATGATGGCAATGTTCATGTTCCTCTTCATCGTCATCGTGATGATGGTGATGTTCATGCTCTTCTTCATCGTCATCGTCGTCATCGTGGTGGTGGTGGTGACAACAGCACTCCTCGTCCTCGTCGTCATCGTCATGTTCGATTTCAAGGCTTTTTAAAAGCGCGTCGACGTTTGAAACGTCGCCCTCGAGAAGGTCGAGAAGCTTATTAGGGTCGAGTTCCGTTACGGGAGTGGTTACAACCGTTGCATGTTCGTTCAGAGATTTGATAAGCTCTACCGCCGCAAGAACTTTGTCATCCGAAAGCTTGTCCGTTTTGGAAACGACTATCGTATTCGCCTGCTTAATCTGATCGTCGTAAAACTCGCCGAAGTTCTTAAAATACATTTTGCATTTGCCGCCGTCTACAACTGTTGCGACTATATTGATTTTCAGAGGTTCTTCGACTTTTTCGATAGCCTTTATGATATCGGAAAGTTTACCGACGCCCGAAGGCTCTATTATAATTCTGTCGGGATTGAACTTTTCTACTATTTCTTTCATGGATTTCGAAAAATCTCCGACAAGGGAACAGCAGATGCACCCCGACTTTATTTCTTTGATTTCAACGCCGCTTTCTTTTAAAAACGAGCCGTCGACGCCGATTTCGCCGAATTCGTTTTCGATCAGAACGACCTTTTCATCTTTTAATCTGCTTTGAAAAAGCTTTTTGATTAAAGTGGTTTTCCCCGCTCCGAGAAAGCCCGAAATAACGTCTATTTTAATCATAATTACACTTCCTTTATTGTTTACCGCCCCGCGGCGATTTATACGCAGCGGGGCGGATTTGTTTTTGTTGAATTATTATCTCTTAGACAAAACGTCATTTTCATACTTCATGATTTCATCGAACCACGAGGTGTCTGCCGCAACTCCGCATTCTTTGCAGTATTCAGCCCAGATATCGCCGAACGGAAGAGTTTTCATTTCTTCCTGCATTACCATAAGTTTGGTAAACTCGGCTTTATCCTGAAGGTCTTTAAGCATGGCGTTGGGCGTAACCATAGCCATCAGAAGAGCTTTCTGCCAGCTTCTGATACCTACAGCCCATGCAGAAACACGGTTGATGCTTGCGTCGAAATAATCGAGAGCCATATATACTCTGTCAAGAGCGTCGCATCTGACGATTTCCTTTGCCATTTCTCTCGTTTCGTCGTCGAAAAGAAGAACGTGGTCGGAATCCCATCTTACGCCTCTCGTGATGTGAAGAGCGATTTCGGGGAAGAACGTCAGAAGCGCGGGAATCTTATCCGAAACAAGTTCGGTAGGATGATAGTGTCCGTTATCCATAAGAGGAAGAACGCCGTCGTGCATAGCGGCAAAGCTCAGAGTGAACTCCGCACTGCCCGCCGTATACGATTCTACGCCGATACCGAATACTTTGGACTCAACGCAAGGTTTAACAAGCTTTTTGTCGAAAGGTTCGGAGAGAATTTCCTCGATCGACTGTTTATAACGCATTCTCGGTCCCATACGATCCGCGGGAACGTCCTTGAAACCGTCGCCGATCCAAATGTTCATAACGCAGGGAATACCCGTTTCTTTTGCAAAATACTCCGCAATACGGATACAAGCCTTTCCGTGGTTAACCCAGAATTTTCTTACGTTTTCGTCGGGGCTTGTAAGCGTAAGCCCGTTTTTAACCATGGGATGAGAGAAAAACGTGGGGTTGAAATCGATACCCATATGTCTTTCTTTAGCAAATTCAACCCACTTCTTGAAATGCTTGGGTTCGATTTTGTCTCTGTCGACAAATTCGCCTTTCTCGAAAATCGCATAGCAAGCGTGAAGATTTAATTTCTTCGTTCCGGGGCAAAGCGACATAGCCTTGTCCATATCTGCCATAAGCTGTTCGGGCGTTCTTGCTTTCCCGGGATAGTTACCCGTTGTCTGAATTCCGCCGGTCAAAGGACCGTCATGATCGAAACCCGTAACGTCGTCGCCCTGCCAGCAATGAACCGCAAGCGGAACGGTTTTAAGTTTTTTGATTGCGGCATCGGTATCGACGCCGTACTTTGCATACTCAGCTTTTGCACTTTCGTATCTGGTCATATTATTACTCCTGTTGTTTGTTTATATTATTATTTCGGATAATTCCGATGTAATTATATGCTTTAAATATCGATTGACACTTTATCTACAACGTTTATGGTTGCTCTCGTCGAACCGAAAGCGTTTTCATGAAAATACTCAACAGACTTTAAATTCGCGCCGTTAAAAGTATAAATCGTTATTTGTCGGTAACTGTCAGTTGAGGTAACGGCAGCAATTTTTGAACCTTTAATATACATGGTATGTTCGGACACATACTTATCTGCTTCGCCGCTTTTAGTTCCGATAATATTTGCAATCAAATACCCTTTCGAATATATGTATCCCATCGAAACCAAATATGATCCGGGGATATCTTCTTCACTCAATAAAAAGGTTTCCGATTTCTTCTCAGTTTCTACCTTATTTCCGTATTTGTACTCGTATACTCTGTCAACTTTTGCTTTTGTGTCAGACTCCGTTTTGCAAAACACGTATTTTTCGGTTACTTTGCGGTAACATTTCGCATCTTTGCCCCTTATTTTCGGAATATAACTTATATAATTGTCTTTGCCCGAAACCTTGCATTTAAACGTACCGTTTCCGACATCGTAGTTTTCATATCTAAAAGATAAAAAGTACGCTTCACCGCTCCACTTTTCGGCAGAAATAGTTTGACCGGTTTCAAATTCTTCGTTTGAAGAATTTTCATATTTGAATTTGACGGAAATCTCTTCTATCGGATTTTTGTCCTCAAAAAAAGCAACCGCATCCTCTTCGCCGACCCGATTTACGGGTTTGATTAAACTTCTGCCTGCGCTGCTTAAAGCAGGCTTGCATGACGTAAGCATAACCGTAAAAGCGACGGATAAAATTACACAAAGAACCTTTTTCATATATTTCCCTCACTTTTACCGATGTTATAAACTTTTGTATCTGTAGCTGTCGCTCGGCTCTTTTATGACTGCACCCGTAGATGTCTTTATTGCCATACATAAAGCGACTTTGCTTAGAGATGGAGTTGTAAATGATAAATTCTCGGTTGAAGCGAAAGAGTAAATTTCTGCCTTGTTTACTGCTCTGCTTCCCTTTTTGAAACTTGTAGAGATTTGTGTTTTTGTTTTCGTGGCGATACTTGAATAAGTATTGTCATAAAAAGTTCCGTAACTTAAAGCGACGTAATCGGATTTTGCGTCAAGACGGCAATCTACGTCCTTCAATTTATACGAATCTGTTCTTATATTCTTGAAAAGGTCAATCAACCCTTCGATATCCGTTGAATCAATGTCTATATCGTCTAAATTTAAATTCGGGAAATTGATTTTTTTCAATAATGTTTTCGGAGATGCGTAAACATATTCGGTTTCGGTTGATTCTTTCCCCTCGGCGTTATTGACTTCGCGCGAAACTACCTTAACGTAAAACAATCCGTGAACATAAACCGCGTTGCATTCAAGCGAAAC
>JAJWOJ010000005.1 GCA_021635425.1 Clostridiales bacterium
CTGATATTCTTCATATACTTTTCAGTTGACTTAAACCCATATTTTCTTCCAAAAGCATTGCAACTATGATATAATTTTGCTCATTATTTTTATACAAGGAGCAAAATTTATGAACACTTACTCCGAGAAAGAAAAAATCGCCGTTGTAAACAGATACTTAAACGGCGAAACAATTTCAAAAATTTCTCAAAGCACCAAGATATCCAGAACGACCATCTATCTCTGGATAAAAGAACGCAACAACTCTTTTAATAAAGGAAAAGCTCCCGATTTCCGTTATTTGCACGATTTACAAGAAAAATGCGACAGACAACAAAAGATTATCGAAGTATTGCAACGCTCACCATGTACGCCGAGCGCGCCGCTATCAAAAAGATACGAAGTAATCAAAAGCCTTTCCGATGAATATACCGTAAATATCTTATGCGAAGCACTGAAAGTCGCGAAAGGAAGTTACTACAACCACATACTGCGCAACAAAAACGGAAACACGAAAGCCGCAAAAAGAAAGTCCGAAATGCTTCCTGTTATCGAACAGATATTTCACGATTACAACGAAATTTTCGGGAGCAGTAAAATTTATGCGATTTTGAAAGACCGCGGGTACGCCATATCCGAATCCACCGTTGCGAAGATTATGCACGAAAACGGAATGTTTTCTATTCGTGCCTGCGCGAAAACGCTTTACAAACAGCATCAGGAACGAAAAGCAAATATTACAACAACAATTTCAGGTTTCACACCCGAATGAAGTTTGGGTAAGCGACGTTACATATTTCAGCGTTTTCGGCAGAATGTATTATATTTGCGTTGTTTTAGACCTATACGCGAGAAAAGTTATCGCATATAAAAGTTATCGCATATAAAATTTCACGACATAACAGCACACAACTGACAAAATCCACTGTTAAAGCGGCTTACGGAACAAGAAAGCCGACTGAAATTCTGCTTTTCCATAGCGACCAAGGCAGCAATTACACGTCAGGCGAATTCCGAAAATACTTAAAAAGCCTTAATATCATACAATCGTTTTCAAATCCGGGAATGCCCTACGATAATTCGGTTATGGAGTCTTTCTTCGGTAGTTTTAAGCGAGAGGCATTATATAGCTACCGTTTCAAAACAAAAAAAGATTTTTTTGAAGGTGTCGCAACATATATACACTTTTATAACAGCAAAAGACCGCACTCTGTTTTAATGAACCAAACACCCGATAAGTTTGAAATCAAATATTTCAATAACAATAATAAAAAAACGAATTTTGAAACCGAACATTAACGGTTCGAAAAAATAATGTTCGAGCGTTCTTACAGTAATTCCGATATTTTTTGCAATTAAACGTTCAGTTTGAAACACATCCTTAAACAGGGCTTTTCATCAGGAATAACCTGCGTTTTCGCATATAAAAAGGCCTTGAATCTGAACAACTACGGTTCATTATTCAAGGTCTATTCAAATTTGCTCCGCTTGCCTATATTAACGGATTGATGTATAATAAAATCGACGATGAAAAGATTCAACGAGCAAGAAATCGTATGGCAAATGTTTTAGACAGTAGTGTTTCTTCTTCCACCGCCGATGAATCAGAACAGCAATTTGCTATTCATGGTACAAAAGTTATAGATTTGTCTAAAATCAACGTTGAAGAACTTCGTGCCGAAATAAAAAAGGCAGTATATAAGGCGATTGAGATTGACGATTTAAAAGCGTTTATAGAAAAAGCTTTGCAAGAAATGATAAGTAAAAATTGCACGAGAATGCAGTTCTCACAGCGATATAAAGGTATTATCGATCGTTACAATGCGGGCGGTTCGGAAAACGAAGATTATTACGAACAGCTTGTAAGACTGCTTGAAGAGTTGAAAAACGAACAAAACCGTACAAATACCGAAGGCTTAACCGAAGAAGAACTCGAAATTTATGATTTGCTTGTAAAAGGCAAAAAACTTACGCAAGCTGAAGAGCAAAAAGTCAAACTTGCTGCAAAAAATCTTTATAACAAACTGACAACAGATAAGGATGAATTGCTTGTCGTCGATTGGTATAAGGACGATCAACCGAAATTGAAAGTTAAGTCGGCAATCGAAGGTGCTTTGGATAAAGATTTGCCGGAAAGTTACGACAAAGAGGCATTTGAAGCAAAAACAAACCTGCTGTTGAACCATTTTATTGATATGGCGATTCAAGGCTACGGCTGGATTGCCACATAATATTCTTGAAATACGGCAGAAAGTTATCGGAGACGGAATATGAAAATATCAATCAGATTTTTTAACGATAAAGAAGTGCGCGCCGCTTGGAACGAGAAAAACAACAAGTGGTATTTCAGCGTTCTTGATATTATCGGGGCAATCAGAAAGGAAGATAATTATGAAAAATGCCGTAACTATTGGAAATATCTGAAAGCCAAACTGAAAAAAGAAAACAGCGAGTTGGTTAGTGCCACTACCCAACTTAAATTAACCGCTGCCGACGGAAAAAAGTATATGTCGGACGCATTGGATTCCAACGGAGTTATTAAACTTGCCGCAGAGTTTCCGAGCAAGGTCGGCGCAGAGTTTATCGGTTGGTTTACGCGGTCGGATGATACGATTGACGGCAAAAGTAAGCAAAAAGCATACCCCCAGGCATAGGGTGGAAATCTCCATCGTTTAATTTATTTCCATCGCTATCCGAAACGATATCTTCGCTCGGCATAACGACTACGTTCCCCGAAGGTTTTCTATCGGACTTTTTCACGCCAATGCCGATAAATAAGCCTATTACGCCCAACGCCACCGCGCCGAAAATTATTATTGATAAAAATATTAAATTGTTCTTTTTCATATTTTCTCCTTTAATTTTATTTAAGCCCGCGGTATTTTTTACAGCCACGGGCTTATGTTTTGTTAATAATTAAGTCTTAAAAACCCCGCTATAAGTCGATTATCTCAACAACATGTTCATAAGCGACTGGTCGGACTTGCGGAACGGTTTTATAGCGCACTCGTAATCGATTCCGTTTTCGTCAATCGATACGACCGCATAAGTGTTGCCTTTTAAAACGTGACCTCTATCGTCCTTGATTTCGTAAGGCTTTAAGATAAGGTCGGCGGACATTGCGTTATCGAATACGATATCCAAAACCCTGAACCCGCCGTTGTCGGGCGGAACGACCGCAATACGAACCTCTCGTCCGCGAATTATACCTTTTATGAAGTACGAAAAATAAGTTTTATCGTCCTTCGTATAGGTTTCTCTTTCGACCTTGATTTTCTTTTCTTCGGGTTTTGCTTCCGTTTTTTCTGCTATTTTGCCTTGAATTTTCTTTTCTTCCATTTCTTTTACCTCTCTTTTTTAGTTTTGGATTTAGACTTTTTGTTTCCTATCTGTCTAGAAATTATTGTTGCTTCTTCTTTGGTTTTACCCTCGGCGAGAGCCTTTTTGTACTTGTACAGACCTGCGGAGTCCGATTGCGCCTGTAAATAGCCAGACCTCATACCCGCTTCGTAGTCTGTCAATTCTTTGCCTTCTTTTTCGCCGTGCTGATGGACTTTCGCTTTCCTTTCTTCCGCGTAACTTTTGGCGCGCTTGGAAGGAATACTCCATCTACGCTCGGTATTATAACTTTTTGCCATAAATTAACCTCTTTTTTGAATTTGCCCGTATCGCCGATAGCCCAGCGTTTGACGAGCGATAACTCAGCCGCTTGTTATAAAGCAACTTCGTTGCTCGTCTATTAAATTGTAATTTATGTAAAACAGACGCGTTTATATATATCGGCAACATTCCGTTCCGTTGGCTTTTCCTTTGGTGAGCGGCCGCTCTTATTTTCGAAAACACTGAAACTCTGCCCGCTAAAATCCTGCGTCTGATTACGCCGTAATTTCCCTGCTACCTTATATACTTTCGCGTATACATAGTAGTCGGAAGTCTTTTGCCGTTTAAATACTCGCGCTTCGCAAAAACCGAATTGTATTCCGAATCTCTTTTAGCCGTTCGGAAATAAAACGTGTCCTTACTGAACAACTGAGTATTATCCCGCTCATCCGCCCGAATTTTCAGTTCCTGCTTAACGATATACAAACGAGTTCTGTAAACGTTATGAGCGTTCCTTAAAAACGCAGGTTCTCTGTTTTTCATTCGCTACCCCTCCTTTGTAAAATTTTTCCAAGATGCTTTTCATTATAATTAAGTCTTTCCCGGTTAAACTTAATGATAATCTTAAAAGTAACTCATATTGCTCGAGGCTCAATCTTTCACGCAAATCTATTTTTGCTCCGTCAATAACGTGAACGCCTCCGCCTGTTCCTTTTGTGGTGTAAATCGGGTATTCGAGCGAAAGCCAATAGATATCGTATTCTATTGTACGACGACTAACGTGATATTGAAATGCAAGATTAGAAATTTTTTCAAATCGTCTTACACTCAAATCTCGCATGATAGCCTTTCGTCTTTCGCTCGCCGTCAACCGAGTTCCACCTCCTCGCATCTTTGTGTCTTAAGTGTAAACCCCCAATACGCAAAAACCTTGCGTATTGAAAAAAAATTTTTGTAATAAAAAAAACCGGCAAACAATCGAAACTATTCGTTTCAGATTATCTGTCGATTTTTAATCACAAAAGGATTTTTCACTCTTTAATAAATATTTTTCTCCGGCAACTTATCATCCTTATAATATCTTTATATTAGTCCAACTCTTCGCAAAAATTCACATATTCGAGCGAAGAAATCGCCGCAATGATATCATCGTGCCTCACCGCTTTTTTAAATTCGCCCGATGCAATCGTCAAAGCAATCGAATATACGTACAGACCCGAGTTCATATACGCAGTATTCAGCTCTATATTGTCGATTTTCAGTCCGAGTTTCCTCACGGCCGCAATAAAATCCTGCAACGAATTTTTGCTCGTTAATTCCAAGTGAATTTCGAAATGATCCGAGCGACGTTTCAACGCATATTCGGGTTTCATAAACCCCGTTAAACACAGCATAAACGCGGCGAACGCAATCAGAGCCGCAGTGTACAAATCAAGCCCGATTAAGATAGAAATCAGGCACATTCCCCACAGCGCAACGGAGGTCGTCAAGCCCTTCAACTGACTTTTTGAACTATATAAAATAGTATTCGAACTGACAATTGCAAGCCCGACAATCGTCGCGCCGACTGCAAATGAAAATTTCGCGCCGAGCGTACCGATTATATAACTATCCACAACTGCCGCAAGCATGGAAATCAGAGAAACAAGCATAAACGTACGTAAGCCTGCCGCATGCCGCTTCGTGGCGCGTTCGCACCCCACGATTGCAGACATGACAACTATGATCGCCACTTTGAATACCAAGCCCCACACATTGAAACCGACGCACCATTCGCCTAAAAAATTCGCGATTATATCCTTCATTTTCTATCTCCGATTGATAAATTTTCTATTCTTCTCTCCGTTTAAAACATATTCTTCCGTTTCGTCGTTTTCCGCCGCCTCGGTAAACGCTCGTTCTTCTTCGCTCCGAGCATAATTGTTTCTATCGATTTCCGCCTGAATCTCACGCATACGCTCGATTAAAACCTCTCGTTCGTTTTTCAACGGTTGTTCTTCGGCGGAGTTTACTTCTCCCGACACGCTATCCCCCGTTTTCGGTATCGCGCCCGAAAGCGTCAATGCAAGTTTCGCCATAGCAGGACCAATCAATTCGTACAAAATACTCGACGACATAATTACGGTCTGAATCACAGTACCCGTAACGCCGCCGATAGTCCGCGCCGCAAGTTCGGAAAGACCGATCGCCACGCCTGCCTGAGGTATCAATGCCAAACCGAGGGTGCGTGTGGTTTTCTGCGGTTTTTCGCACAGTCTACACCCGATATACGCGCCCGCATACTTACCTGCAATACGAACGACAAAATATAGACAACCAATCAAAATAAGCGGTACGCCCGCCACACGGGAAGAGGCGTCGAAAAGAGTATCAAGCCGAAAACTCATTCCCGAGCGCACGAAAAACATCAATAAAATCGGGGGCGAGAAATAGTTGAGTTGCCTGAAAAGTTTTTCGTCTCCCGATAAATTGATATACACCGTCCCCATTGCCATACATGCCAACAGCGGCGAAACGCCGAGCGCGGCGCCCACGCCGCACACACCGAACAAAAGAGCAATCGATACGATTAAGCGGTTGTCTTTGGATCGCTTCGTCATCAACAACTTTAAAACATATCCCGCTACGCCGCCAAGCAAAACCATCAAAATATTGTAGATAAACGGCAAAATCACGGCGCCGACTTCAACGCCTCCCGCCATAGTTGCCATCGCAACCGAAATAGCTATCGAAAATGCAAGAAGCGACACCACGTCGTCAAGCGCAACCACGGAAACGAGCGTATCCACGAAATCGCCTTTCGCTTTCGTCTGACGAATCGTCATCAGCGTGGAAGCGGGCGCTGTAGCAGAAGCTAAGGCTGAAAGAACCAACGAAAACACTATACCGAGCCGCAAAATAAAATACAGAAGCACAAATACGGCAAGAGAAGCCGCCAATGCTTCGCATACAGTGATAACGACGAGTTGCCTGCCCTTCCCTTTAAACGAAGAAAACCTGAAGAATTCTCCTGCGGAAAACGCGATAAAGGCAAGCGCAACGTCCGATACGAACGCCGAACCGTCGATTACGTTCTGCGGCACGGCCTTAAAACAAAACGGACCGATTAAAATACCGGCTACTATGTATGCCGTAACGTTCGGTAATTTTAAAATCTTGGTAAGGCGCGTCATTAAAAACCCGGTCATAAGTATAATCCCGATCGACAAAATCACTGCCGATACGGGCGATGAGTCTTGTAGTTTTTCGTAAAACAGTTCCGTGATTTATTCTCCTTTTCTCATTATTATTTTTGAATTTAGCAATTAAAACCTCGTTTTACACTTCCGCATTCGCATCCGAATAAACAAATGCGCCGTAGCCCCAGCCGGATTTCTTGCCTGATTTAACGTAATCTATATATTTTTTTCGCAAAGAAGTATTTTGCGGCAACTTGTCAATGTCTTGCTCTTCCGTAGTTATTTTATTAAACTTTATGCAATAAGCATAAGATTGTTTCGTCTGAAAATATGGATTCTTCAAATGCAGCACACATTGAAAAAAGACAACCAAAAAAAATGTACCAATAGCCAATATATAAAGTTCCACTCCAACCGTCATGCCTATTCCAGCAGTCATCCATATCACTGCCGCAGTTGTAATTCCGTAAACTATATCCCGGCGATACATAATAACTCCGGCACATAAAAAACCTATGCCAGATACAATCTGCGCCGCCACGCGCGACGCATCCGCCTCAATGCTGTCTCCGAAACCGTATTTCGATACCACCATAATGATCGCCCTACCCGCGCAGACAATAGTATGCGTGCGGATACCCACTTCTTTAAATCTCAGTTTTCTTTCATAGCCAATTAAAACCAAGAATCACCGCTACCGGCACGCTGATCAAAAAATGCAATTCTTCTATAATGCCTTCCATCATGTCTCTATATGATACGCTCCGCCCTGTAACTCTATTTCTTTCATCTCTCCCCGCTCATTTGTAAAAACAGTCGTCCGTTTTTCCGTACTGTTGTTGATGATGATATATTTACACTTATCGGGATAATAACTGCATTCGGTATACGGATCTGAGGAGAACGCCCTGTACATTTTCTCTTCCTTGCCCGCCGCCCAAAACATAGCGCGGTATAAAAGCCGGGCGTTCTGAGCGCTGTACGGCAATCCAGCTATATACACGCCCCGGCCTTTACCGTAAACGTTTGTCGCAAGCCTCACTTCGCCCACGTTCACATTGCGCTTGAATCTATCTGAAAACTCTAAATCCAACACTTCTGTACCGTTCAGCGCATATATGTTCTTCATCCCCTCGCCGTAGTCGATCTTTCCTTTTACGTCTGCGGTGATAAAATGCTCTTTCTTTTCAATGTTGTACTTATCCTCGCTGAGCGTAAAACCGAGTTCCTTGTCTACGCCCATTACGTCGGCAAGTTGAAAATACATTCCTCCTTTTGCGTATGCCGTAGGCTCGCCCACGCCGATAAACCCGTGTCCTTCGCGTACCCACGCGCGTACCCTTTCGATTAACTTTTCGTTTGCCCAATATTCCCCGCCCGAGTACGCGGTATAAGCATCTCATACGTTAATGATAACGTCCACGTCGTTATCTATACCGTTCTGCAAAACTTCATCGAAAGAAATAAATTTTACGTTGACAGCCAGTCCCGACAGCGCTTCAAGGATACCTTGATACGAATAGATCTGCTGATACCACAGTTCATGCGCCACCATATGGCTCTGCCAACTGCGGAGGCTTCCCCAAGCATTTAAGACCGCTACTGTCAAACCGCAATACGGCTTTGTTTTACCTGCTATTTCCGCAATACTGCGGAATTCTTCGCAAATTTCTCCCGCACGTTTGACGAACTTCGGAAACTTCGCCGCAAGCGACAAATACCCGCCGAACCCCATACGATCAAAAGGCTTGCGCATGAGTGCGCGGCGCGCCGTCGTCCAATTTCTGTTCAGCTCTGCCACGGCATTCTCTTCGTTCCCCTCAAAAAAAGTATCGGGAAAGAAATACGGCAAAAACCGACCTTCCCTGTATTTTACATACGGAATTTCCGCGAGCATTCGTACGGTAACGCCGCCCCCGACGCTGCCGACTACGGCATCCAAATCCATATCCTTGAAATATTTGCCATAAGGTTCTGCGCCGATCCAGTCGTCGCCGAGAAACATCATTGCTTCTTTCCCGTGCGAATGTACGATGTCGACGAGTTCGCGCACGGTATTGCTTACCTTTCTCTGCACGAAATCCATCCAATCGAGAAACTTTTTATCCGGATTACGAAAGGGACTGTTATAATTCCCCTCACGAACAAAATCCTCCGAGCACAGCGCATAGCCGTATTCTTTTTCAAACGCTTTGAGCATCGCCGGAGAGGTCGAAAGCCCGTACCCGAACCAATCGACGTACTTTTCCTTTCCCTTTTCGTTGAATATCAAGGTAAACTGATACAGAAAAGTGGTAAAACGCACCACGTCCGTTTCGGGGTGTGCTTTGCACCACTCTTCCATATGTTTTTTTATGTACTCTGCCGTCGCGGGATAGGCTGGATCGTACATCTTCTGTTTGGCGCACGTCCAATTATTGGTGAGATAGTTATAAATCTGCACGGGGTGCCATACGACCTTCGCCATAAAGTTCACCGTGTACTCGTGCATTGCCTTCGCGTTCTTTACGGTAACGAAACCTGACTGTTCGTTCCATTCCCAGTCGCCGTGCTTTTCGCCCGTTGTGCGGTCGTACACTTCCCACCATCCGATATTTTCCCAATCGGGTTGTAACTGTTGCGAAAAATATCCCCGCATAGGATCTATAGAGAGTTTGTCGCCCTCCGCCAAATTGCGTGCGCTCATTAAAAAAGTACGATGCGTCTCTTCGGGGTGTTTATCTGCCCATTCATTGTTGCCCCGCACGATAAAATAGGTGTTGTACACCTTTTCCGCAAGTCCCTTTACATTTTTCGGAAGCGCTGTACCGTCGCAGTCGCGCACGGCATCCGCACCCCAAATTTCCGCTATTTTTTTTGTTCCCTCTACAAAACTCTCGTCCGTGGGTATTGTTACTCTGCCTTTCATACCGTTCTCCGTTATCTGAATTTTCTGCTATTTTATCTAAAACAAAACGAATCTTATACTTCCGCGCACCGATCAACCGACAAAATTAAGCTTTGCCATCTCGTTTCCGATCATTATTTTAAACTCGCCTTTTTCTAAAAGCAAATTTCCGTTCGGAGCATAATATCCTAACAACCGCTCACAAACGCTAAACTCAACCGTCTTTTCCTGCCCCGGTTCAAATATGCTGTCTGTCCGAATTGCATATCCGAATACCGCATCAGTTCCGTTTCAAAATCGCGCAGCGAATGGTCGTTCGATGCACCCTTTTCCCTTAATTCGGCGCACGCCTCGCCGAGTGATTCTCCGAAGCGTATACGCACCCTGCATTTCCCATCCGCATGATAAGTAAGAACGCGTACACCGCCGCAGTATTCTCTTCCGAAATCTAAAACGATCGACGATCCGCAATGCATTAACCTACCTATCGAGTCATTATTCCTTGATCTTATAAATTTCCAGACTTTCTAATCCCAACGGAGCAATTGCGCTATAACAAGAGAACCTATCGGCAATATTTACGCCCAAAGTATCGGAAAGTTCTATACAAATGCGATTTTCACCCTTTTGTATAAAATCGGAGCAGTCATATATATAAGGTTTACATATTCTTCTACCTACATGTCTGCCGTTAACCGATAATACCGCGTCCCCCGTTGCGCCGACAAGTTTTACAAGATATTTATCGCTCTCCAAATCAACAGGCGCCTCAAACCGCGCCGTGCCGACAAAGGAAGGCTGCTCGTTTTTTGATATAACGTCGAACGGCAACGATACATTCTTGTAAAAGGAAAATTCCTTTTCGTTTCCGCTTCTGAGAGATACCTTAAATTGTCCGGAAATGGTTTTATAAAGCCCTGTTTCTTTCTTTTGTTTTCCGTTTCCAGCGGTGCATACTACCGAATTGCCTGCAGGCAAATCTAAAGCGATAACGCCGTCCTCATCTGTCTCATACTCGAATTCGGAAAGATAATCTGAAACTTTATAAGCACCCTTCTGTCCGAAATCCACTTTAACGCGAACATCTTCCGTACCAGCATTGAAAAACATATAATATTCACTACCGGCTTTACGATAGTGATAAAACCTAAGATGTTTTTCGGGATGACCGAGCGTTATGTCGCGCAGCCCCATTGAATCCAGCTTTAGCACAATCTCCGCAATATCCTCTTTAGGAGCATAAAGCACTTTGCAATGCAATCCGTTTAACCGCTCTTTGAGTTCTTGCGGTAAAAACTCGGCGTACGGAACAATCAGGCATTTCAGTTTCTCTGCGAAATCCAACCGCATTGACGGAACAATAAAAGCGTTGTATTGATTTTCGTGCAGCGTTTTTAAAACAGGATCGACCGACATATATTCTCGTCCCGACCAGTCCGCCTCGGCATGATACAGCACGCCGATATCGACGACAGGCGCACCATTTGAAAACAAATCGCACATCTGCTCTGCATACTTCATCAAATACCCGAACGCACCCTCTTGCGGATTATTACCCTGTGCGTGGAAGTGTGGAGGACAGTCCGGTTCCGGGAAGTTCGGGCAAAAGGCGTGCGGCACAAAATGGTTAATCCCGCCGACCAACATCATATCGAGTAGCCACTTCATTTTGGTGATATCCAGTCCCCAACCGTAAGCGCCGAATATCTCGCACATGGATTTCCCCTCTTTGTACGGATCAATATATGCCTCGGAAAAAGCAAGCGCAGAAAGCGTATGGTTGAAAAATTCGGGATCGGCATAACCGTCGCTGATGGGCGCAAGATGTCGCAGCTCATTGAAACCAGGTTCGAGTTGGTGTAACACGATGTCAATGCCCGCCATATTCTGCCCCGTCTGGCTCTTGAAATAATGCCCCGGTCCCAGACCTAAATGGGTGTGACAGTTCATGTCTTCTATAATGTGCCCGATATACTGCACTCCGCGCTCGCAGCACCATCTACCGATATTTCCGCTGAAATGCTTCGCATATAAATCAGTAACAATATTCATATATGCACAGCGAATCTCGCTGTCGCGCTCATCGCGTAGCGTCCACAGGGCGACAAGGTCGCTTTCTGTAATATGTAAAGGATGCGCATACAGCCTTGCTATCAGTTCGTCGCTGACAGGATACGACATTCCTTCCGTCCCCAACCTGGTTTCGTAGATATTGACGCTTCTTTTCAGTGCACCGTCGTTATAATCATTATAGAAACCCGGCTCATCGGAGAAAAAACCGGCAAAAGTATTGCCGAACAGCTCCTTATAGTGCGCGTAATGCGGCTCATACACGACGTCGATAAGCAGTTGCACGGAAGCAGGATTGATGAGATCCATCCGATCGTTCCGTCCGCCGTCGCGCGTTTTCCATACCGTAACGACACGGTACGGTTTTTCCGGCAGATCAAAATACAGAAAATCATTTTCAAATTCGGCTGTCAAAACGACAGGAGACGAATAGTCGATATTTTTCCCTTTATACGGATACGCCGCCGCAAACAGCAATCTGTCTTCGGGAAGGTATCCTACACGCAGCCTGCCGCTTTTGCAACCGATAATATCGGCATTGCGCTCGGCGATATGCCACTGCGTAAGATCCGGATGTTCCGAAAATTTATCGTTCGCAAAGCCGGTGGGATAATGCTTATCGTCTAAAACCCATACACGCATTCCCAATGTCTTCGCTTTGCCAAGCACGATATCCATATCGCGCCACCAACCCTCGCCGCAAAAATCGGGGTGCGTGCGCGATTCAACAATAAAAGCGCGTATATTATTATTGTAAATGCTTTCAATCTCGCTTTCCAATGCACTCTTTTCGGCACCTTGCATCCACAAAAAAGGCATAATTTTTTCTTCGTTCATATTTATATATCTCTCTTTTCAATTACCGCCGGCTTTGAAACGTCTCTCTTGCTGTTATATTCGAGGAACAGTTTTTTATAGTTTTCCGCCACGTTTTTTACGTCCTCGGCAGTCTTCATCGCAGCCACCTCGTAAGTAAAATAGTCGTTATATCCGATTTCTTCCAATGCGGAAATCACGTCGTTGAAATCGACGATTCCTTTGCCGGGCAACCAATGTCTTTCGTTGATATTATCTCTGTCCGATACGTGCAATCCTATAATAGTCGATCCGAGAGCGCGAATGCAATCGGACTCCTTTTCTTGCATAATATGATTAACGTCTACAACAGTTTTAAGCCCATCTATGCCGTCTAATATCTCCAGCATTTCTTTAGAAGTATTGCCGAGGCAGTTGCGAGGCAGTACCTCTGCGGCGATAGGCAAAGGCGATTCTTTAACGATTTTTCGGTAAGAATCTTTCAAATTTTTAATACCTAAGCGACGATCTCCGCCTTCGGGAAAATCCCAACCGTTCGTATGCGTAACGACGTATTTAAAGCCGTACGGTGCAACGCGTTTGGTGAGGGAAAGCGTTCTCTCTACTGCTTCGGCGCGCTCTTTGTCGTCAAAGTTAAACAGACAATAATACGGACCGAAATTCATATGAAAACTGTGCAATATAAAGCCCTGCTCCTTAAAATAATCGAGCCACTTTTCCGTTTTTGCAAGATATACTTCCTGCTCTTCCAACGGAGCGGCGCAAATATCCGTTGCGGCGATTTCCAACGCAGTAATCCCTTGTTCTTTTAACGCATCGAGTAATTCTTGATTATCAGCGTCGCTCATTCTAACGGAAACGGCGCATTTTAATTGATACATAATTTATTACCTCTTATTTATGTTTTCGGCGGACGGTTTCCCGTCCGCCGACTGCTGATTACCATTTTGTTTTATTAAGACTCTTTCAAAGCGAGACCGGTTTTTGTAATTGTGAAATTGTAGGCATAACCTGAATACTCACCTTCTTTAAGCCAATGTTTATTCGCTCCGCTATTGAATCCCATATAGAGAGACAAACAGTCTTCCGTGTAGGTGAACGATGGCCATTTCGCATCCAGTACTCTATACGGAACATATCCCTCAAAAGTTACCGTATAATAGTCCGCCTCCGTAATGTACACGCCTACGCCGCCCATTACTCGGTTAACGTTTCCTAAACCGGTAATCTGCAACTCGATACGAGGATTCGCTAGTCCGGCAGAGCCGAAATTAAGGATAAGCGTATCGGTACAATCTGCCGCCGCAACATTATAAGACGAAATCTTCATAGTTGCGGCATAATAGAAGCCGTCCGTACCCATAAAGCCGGTATAGGTGATTTCTTCTTTGCCCGTCTTTCCCATATCCGCCGCTGCATAAGTAACAGAGGTTTTCCCGCTCCATGCCGACTCGTCCAATTTACCGTCAAGCGTAACGCCGTTCAATCTCGCCTGACCGTTGAAATCGTAGAAACCGTTCGCATTGACAAGGATACCGTTGCGCCAACCAACCGTGTTTGCTTCCGTCCCGCACAGAGACCAGTATCTTGCAAAATCCTCACGTTTCGGTTTGCCGGCAAACACACACGTTTCGCGGGCCTTATTATCATCGCTCGGCGTATAAGCAATCATCAAATACAAGTCGTTGCCGCTGACATAATTTGTAAGCGCAGATGCCGGGAAGAACAATTCAAACACGGAAGTGTACGTTCCGTCGTTATTTCTGGGCGACGCATAAACCACCTTAGTGAAATCAATAATCTGATTCTGGTTGATCGTGCTACCGCTCAACCCGAACCGGAGACGAACGGCATCGCTTGCAGCCGTTCCGCCGTTTTTAAGCATCCAGACGTTAATCTGATCACTGGTTGTTGCGGTACCCTCGTTATCAATCGATTTCGTAACAACCGTTACACGGAAATATGCGCCCTTGGAAGGATCGTACACGCCTTCATATTTCACACTGTTTCCGTTCGATTCAACAGGTTGCCCGTTAGCCCCGTAAACGCCGTCTCCGTCGATATAAGTGACGGACGCCTTGTCTTTAAGTATTTCATATCCCTTAATATGACGAGTTACCGTGATGGATACGACGCCGACTATTTCTTCGCCCGGAATCGTATATTTACCATCTTGCGCGGCTGAAAGGTTATACTTAATACCATCGATTGTAACAACGATTTCGAATTCATAATCGGAGTAACCCGACAAAGTTGAGGTATCCGTAAAAGTAAGATCCGTATCGAATACGGCTTTCGTTGCCGAAACGATGATATAATCGGGAGTAGACGCCGCCCCGTTTGTATTGCTTGTATGCGTGCCCAAATCGGCATATCCGTTCTGCACAACATTAAGAGCATATTCCTCCGCCTGCCATACAGCATAGAGCGTAACGGTTTCTCCTGTTTCGACAGGATCGCTTATATCGCCGTTCATGTAGAAATACGCAGTGACGTTCTCCAAAGCACTTGCGCCGTATGCGGGCGTGTCCGCGTCCGCGCTCGTCGCCCAACCAAGGAAGATGTACCCCTCTCTTGAGATCGCCGAGGTAAGATTAATCGGACTGCCCCACTCCACATTCGTTTTTGTCAAGGGTATGCCGGTCGCTTCCGTGCTGCCCGTACCGTTGTTAGCGTTAAATGCAATTGAGAATGTCGCCTCATGCGCCTGTTGAATGGTTTCAACAGTAACGGAAATCGTAAAGTTTTCCGTGCCTGCTCGATATGAGTATTTGCCGTCCGTTCCGGTAAGTGTTTGCTCCCCAATCTTGACTTCCGTGACGACGTAGCCGGCGCTCGCCGAAACGGTAAATTCATACACACCGTTTCTGGATACGGTATCGTCGCCCGTTAACGTAAAGTTGACGTTAGCAGGTTTTCCGACTTTAATCGGCTCAAAAACATTGATTACGATTACGTCCGTAACGTTCTCACCGGAAATCTTATACGTGTTATTGACGGGAGCATCTAAAGTATACTCCTTCCCGCCTATGGTAACGCTCATCGTTATGTTGTCGACAAGTTTATTTACCGAAAACGAATAATCTTTCTTATATGCAGCCGTAGCCGGCGCTGTAACCTCAAAAACCTCTGCTACCGTCTGGGTTGCAGTAACCTTGATCGGCTCGCGTACTGTAATTGTAATATTTCCGGTAACGTCAGCGCCGGGTATAGTATATACACCTTCCGAAGTAGGCTCGCCCATAGCGTACGCTTTTCCGGCGATGGCAACTTCGATGACGACGTTATCGACATGTTTTATTACGGTAAAAGAATAATCTTTTCCGTATTCCGCAGTATCCGCCGCCGTGACCGTGAACACGTTCGCGACCGACTCCGTCGCCGTCACGTCGTAACCGGGAACGCAATAATCGCTCAATCCCTCCGCGCTAAGCGTGAAGTTATAGATGGAAGAAGCCGTTCCGTTTTTCAGCCAAACTTCCGATTCCGTGCCACCGCTTGCCGTAACCTTCATGGAAGGAGCAACAAAGTACATATTCACGTCCACGCCCGTCACGTTCCCTTTTCCGTCCGTCGTGACGAAATCTTCGTAATTGCTGCGCTTTGCTTTCAATACTCTATAAGGGACATATCCTTCAAAAACGAGCGTATAAGTGTTATCGCTCTCTTTGATGATCTGTACGGCTTCCGCACCCATGACGCGCTGCTGCCAGCAAAGACCGATTGCGCGCAGATATAAATCGGAAGAGTTCGTATCGTCGGGGAAAAGCAGGTGCAGCGCCGTCTTTGTATCGTCAAGTCCGGCAAGCGTCTTGCTCTTCGCCGTCACGCCGAAGTAAATGCCGTTCTTACCCGTAAAACCGTTGTATGTGATGCTTTCGCCGCCCGTGAAATTGTATGTTACGCCTGTCTTGTTTGCCCATGCAGCATCGTTGAGAACGCCGTCGACAGTTACGCCGTCGCTCGTTTTCGCCTGCGCATACATATCATACACGCCGTCTTTCGTAACGAGGGTGGCATTACCAAAGCCGTCTACGCCTTTGTCGTCGAAACGCCCGTCGTTAACCGACCAATATTTGGAGTAATCGTCGCCTCCTTCGCTACCCTTTCCCGCAAACACGCAGGTGGAAGGCGTATCTTTCGTTTTCTGATAAATGAGCGTAGCGTACAATTCGTTGCCGCTGTACACCTGACTTAAACTCGTTTCAGAAACGAAATATTCAAAAACTTCCACGGTCTTATCGCCGTCTCGGTACAGATAGGTCGCGCCTTTCGGAAGAGAAAGCGACCCATAGCCTGCGCCGTTGATGCCGAGGTATTCTCCTGCAAGCATCGTGCCTGTTCTCGTCCTTACCCATACCTGAATATTATCGCTGTGTGCCTGGTTGCCGATAAGATCGGCTTCGTCAACGACGGCAGTTACACGGAAATAGGCACCGACATCGCGGTCGAATACGCCTTCATAAGTAACGCTGTTGCCGTTGGAAGAGGCGGGCGTGCCGTCGGCATTGTAGATTCCGTCGCCGTCGGTATAGGTGTAGGAATCTTTGCCTTCAAGCGCCTCCGTCAAGCCCTCGATATGGCGGATGCAGGTGATCTCGATATTCCCCGTGATGTCCGCACCGGGGATGGTATATACGCCGCCGTCAGGAGCTGCTATATCGTATGGCTGCCCGCCGATGGTGACATTGATCTCAAATTCATAACCTTCCTGATACGGTTCATTGAAAGAATAATCCACGCCTCCTGTCGCAGTCGTCTTAGTCAACTGCAGATCGTTGAGCGTTTCGCCCTGGTATCCGGTCGTATCATGGCTGCCCCACGCATACCTGTAGCCCGGCTCAACTTTCGTAACGGTATACGTTTCTGGCGTGCCGCTTGCGTTCGGGCCGCCTTTGTTGGAATCGTCATTGTCATTGTTCTTATTGCAAGCGACAAGGCATACCGCCATCGCCGCAAGCACCAGTGTCAAAATGAAAACCAAAGTTTTTTTCTTCATAATCTACTCCTTTGCAATATATTTTTTGCTATTGCCACCGCATCGCAAATCTGCGTTGCAGCACCTTTGATCTTTGCCAGAATAGAGCAAAACCGTGTTATATAGAAACCATTTTTGCCGCTACTCCCTCTTTTTTTTAAATTTGTAAAGCATAGATCTATGCAATTTTTATCTTTTTCCCTGCCAATCCTTTAACTTACCTGCCACTGTATAATAGGCTGTACCAAGTCCGCTGGTCGGATTCACTTCTCGCCATAAGGTTAGCCCCGTATCCGACGCATCCTTGTAAACATCGATCATCAGTTCGATTTTCTCTTCGGCTGTAAAAAAATTCGTATTGTCGCCATAAATCGTTCCGATGAGATAGTTAAGCGAGACCCCTTCGCGCTTGATGCGCGTTTTCAATGTTTTATACAGCGCAGGATCGGAAATTTTGTACTTTTCAATTGACGTATATGCCTTTTCAAGGCTTGCTTTCCACTTTAACAGCCTATCATACTCGTAGAATTTGAGCGACACGGACAATGTTTTGTCGCCACCGTGCGTAGTGCGGAAGTTAAATTTCACCCACTCATTGCCGATTTGCACTTCTTCTCCCCACCAGTAGTCGGCCCGCTCATCAAAATAAGTGCGGTAATCGTCAAACCACTCGCGCATGGCGGGCGCTGCATCGTGATAGTAAGCAGTGAAGAAGCCATCAATCAATTTTTCGATATCCTGCGTACAGTCCCAAGAGAGTTGTGCGCTCAAATACGTTTTCAAATTGCCCCAGTCAGTCATCTGCGTATTGGCTGTCTGCCCCTGCGCGTGCAGGAACACGGCGTTGTTTTCCACATACCAGCGGATATTTTCGTCCATCGAATTATACGGATTCTGCGGTACAAAATAGTTGGTATAGAATGTTTTATCGTACGTCCACAT
Source organism: Clostridiales bacterium (assembly GCA_021635425.1). Classification (GTDB taxonomy): domain Bacteria; phylum Bacillota; class Clostridia; order Christensenellales; family Borkfalkiaceae; genus UBA10281. Next base: position 18,452 of record JAJWOJ010000005.1, read on the forward strand.
AGCTATGTGCGAAGCAATCGTTTTCCACTGCGCCATGCGCTTATATTCGACTTCGTTCACATCGTCTTCGAACGTCTTGTAATAGTCGGCGGCGATGGGAGCATACAGGAGTGCGACGTTGTCGCCGAGAATAATGTCTTTGCCGTAAGGGCCATCTAAAATCGGCTCAAAAGTACCGTCTGAATTTTCTCGCACAGGCGGTTGCTCCGTCTGCTGATAAGCGAAAATAAACACCGTAATTTTGCGCCCGCCGTATTTTTCGTTCATATACTCTTGAAGGCTTTTCGCCACCTTATTAGCAACCACGATGTACGATGCGGCATTTGACCCGCCATATGCCTCGGTGATCTCTTTGCAATATTCACACTCGCACCAGTCGAAGTTATCGGCAGGCGTAAGACAGAAGAACAGCTCGCTGTCATTGGTATCGTTGCCGAATTTTGCATCGATGAGCTTTTCCATTGATACTACCAAAGCGTTGACAAGCGCGCTTTGATCGGCTTCTCCGTGCTTTTTGCCGTCCGTACCTGAAGCGACAGGTCTGCCCGCATAGCAAAGTTGGGTGGCTGCGCCCGTACTGCCGAATCCGAACCATTCGGGATGATCCGAATTTTCGTTCCTCGGCAAGATATACTGCGTCGTATGCCAGTTACCGGCACCGCCTTTACTGTCTCTTGCGGTTACGATAAAATCGTCCTGCGGAGTAGACCGCATTCTCAGCGCCGATTCGTTGTCTTTCGCTGATACGAACTGCCCGTCTGCCATATACCGCACGGCAATGGAAGGCGTCACGGTCAAATCGAAATCGAGGAGTTTTTTCTCGGTTACGTCCCGTTCAAGATCATAACAGTCTTTTGCATAAAAATGATAGCCGAACTGCCTTTCCAAAAACTCGTACACAGCGAAAAGAGTGCCGTGTGTACTGCCGCCAACGAGATATATGCTCTGATCTTTAGTAATAATGGCGTATCCATCCGTACCCAGCTTTCCTTTATCGACGGTAATACCGGCAGAGCGCAACAGCGCAGTATCACCTAAAGAGATATATTTTGCATCGGCGGTATGAGTAAGCCCTGTATCCGCTGACGCCTTTATCGTGATGCCGGGGGTAATTTCACCCAAAAATGTACGAAGTTCCTTTATTGCGGTATCGATATACGAACCGTGAACTTCGGGATAGACGACCTTGTAATCGGTCGAGCTGTTTTCAATCAGATAGTATTGCGTCTCCTTCATATGTGATTCTTCTCCTTTTCCATCATTTTTTGTTCCGCAGCCGGGAAGAGCCACGCACCCCATCAAGCACGCCAATAAACACAAAAACACAAGAATTTTATTTTTTATGGTTTTTTTCATCTTTTCCTCTCGTAAATAATCCTTCATTCTTTCACGCCTCCCATCGTCACGTTGTTCATCAATCTGTTGTGGAAAGCGAGAAAGACTATAAAAATGGGTAAAAACAGAATCATACAGCCCGCAACTTTATGCGGCAGATCGGAAGTAGCATTACCCGTTCCCCTGCTGAACTCAAACACACCAATAGCAAGGGTGGGATGGTTGGGAATGATAAGAAGCGGAGTTTGGTAGTCGTTCCACATTCCCACAAATTCCGTCAGGAACAATGTTAAAAATATTCCCTTTGCAAGCGGAAGCATAATTCGAAAAAAGATATCGAACTGCGATGCCCCATCGATCTCCGCCGCCTCCGAATACTCCTTTGAGATAGATTTGAAGTAGGCATGAAATATCATAAAGTCCAACCCGATATAGTGCAGTTTCGTCACCCAAAAACCAAAAATTGTGTCGTATAATCCAAGCGCATGCATGACCTGCAACTGCGAAGGTCCCGAACCGACAATAGGCAGAATAATCGTAATAATATTAAAGGTATATAAGATTTTGGAAATAGGATAGTCGTTGAACTTCGCAACGCAGTACGCCGTAAAACACTGCGCCGCCACCAGAAGAATCGAACCTACCACCGCCACGAGAATACTGTTCAAAAGCATTCCTTCCATATACACATACCGCGTGCCGTCTGCCGTTTTTACCTCCACACGCATGGAGTCGTATACATCAAGATAGTTAGACAGCCGAAATTGCTTCGGAAACCCCAAGACGTTATAGAGGAATTCTTCCGACCCCTTCAACGAAGCTAAAAAACCCCAAACGATCAGATACAGCAAAAAGACCGTATAAGCCACGAAAATAAGGAAAGCGACGATGTAAAGCGGACTTGTCGTCGTAAAAATATTTTTTAAGCGCTGCCCGGCTTTGAGCAACGTCCTTTTCAGCGACGCTCGTAAATCGTTCATCGTTGTCTTAATATTCTGCATTTTTCACCTCCGTAAAATCAATCGGCTGAAGGGCCGAACTTGTTGAGCAACCAGCGAACAAGTAGCGTACACGGCGCCAGCAAGAGTGTGAAACACAGACCGGCCGCAGCCAAAAGAGGATAGTTTGCCTCCCCTGCCAACGTCCGTACATACATCCAGTAACCATAGGTGTAATAATCATACGGTGCGTCTGCCGCATAAAAAGTATACAGATTGATCTGTTCGCCAAAGATTCCCGCCATTCTCGCCACAAAGAAAGTCAAAATGGTCGGATAGATAGTCGGAAGCGTTATTTTGAAAAACTCCTGCATGGGCGTACAACCGTCAAGTTGCGCAGCTTCTACCATGGAATCATTGATACTGCCCATCGTACCAACATATACGAGCATCCCGCTACCCAAACCTAACCACAACGTATAGCAGATAATGCTTGGAAATGCGGTATTCGGATCAGCCAGAAGTCCTACCGTGGCGTTACCGGTCAGCACCGGCACCGCGGCATCGGCAAAAAACTGAAACAGCGTGACCATGATAATGCCGGAGATCATGGACGGCGTAAACAGAATGACACGAAAAAACTTACCAAACAGGCGTTTCTTATAAATATAATTTGAAAGCAATATTCCGCCCGAATAGCTGACCAACAGCACCAGACCGAACATCATAAAGGTGTTCCCGAACGCCGCTTTCAGAAAGGGTAACGTTGTGAGATTGTGAAAAAACTCCTGAAAGTTTGAAAAAAATGCGCCGCCCGACAGCCACTTATACGACATCGTAACTTCATCGTATGTCTTAAACGCGAGCAAAATGGAATTGAAATTAACATAGATGTAAAAAATGATTACCTGTAAAATCGGTATACCCGCCATGACAACGTAGAAGATACTATTCCTTAACAAATTCTTCCGTTTCAGACTCTTGCTTTTCACGGGCGATCGTTGTTCTAAAAGATCGTTCTGCATCGCTTACCTCTCCTTTCCGTATTACCGTTTGATAAATTTCACACATTGACGGGCGCACAAATCACTCGAAGTCGTTCTGGAACGTTTCCTGCCAATACTCTTTATCAGCGAACAGCAATCCGTTAAAATAATCTTCTGCGGAAACGCCGCCCAAAAAGTCGGTTGTAGGATGGTTGTAACTGTGATCGCCGATTTTCACCGCCCATGATGTAGCGCTCAACAGAGTTCCTTTCTGCCGAGTAAACAACCGCGAATCGGCAAAAGGATACACGTTTTCAGACGCCTCTTTCACCTGCAGCAACTGTTTGGCATAATAAGTAAGATTATTGTTTTCACTAAGCGTATAAGCGTATGGTTTTAAAAGACTTACCGTTTCGGTAAATTCCACAAGGCTGTCGTTGGAGTGCGCAAATTTAAGGAACTCTTTCGCAAGCTCGATTTTGCTTTCGTCGATATTCGCATTGATGAAGGCAGCAGACTGCTTGGAATTAAATAAAGTGTGCGTGCCGTCCACATGATCTTCCGTAGGCTTGGGCAGTGGCATCATACCGAATCGCTGTTCATATTTCCCACCGCCATACTGCTCATTTGTGGAAAAATACTCGTTCGCCTCGTTAAACCACCACGTTCCCTCAATGAGCATGGCGATTTCCTGTCCCAAAGGCGCCCCTTGGCTGGCATCTTCAGTCTTAATAAAATACGCCTGCATGGTCTTATGGTCGATGGTAGATTTATTCATTATTTTATTGCTGTAATACCCTTCATCGATAATGGTTTCGATAAATTTGAGTGCATAATACTTCCCCTGTTGCCTATAGAGCTTGTAACCGTCTCTGTCTGTAATCGTCTCTGCCGTTTGGCTTATGATCGGCGTTGTGCCGTCAAAGCCCGTGATTAAGCCTTCCGCTTCTCCGTTGAAAGTAAAGTTCAGACTGTACTGATCCGCCCCATCCACATCGGCAGCCATACAGAACAAGAAAGAATTGATATACGAAAGGTCGTACTTCCCGTTCCATGCGATAGGAATCAGCGGCTGTCCTCCCTTTGTGCTCTTTGTCTGCTGAATGTGTTCGCACAGCGCAAAGAAGTCGTCGAATGTGCGGGGCAATCCGTCGTCATAAGTACCCTTCTTGCCGTCCTGTCCGACGGTCGCTTCTTTAACATTGCCTGTCCACCCGCCACCATCCTTGAAGTAAAATCCGTACTTTTCCCAAAGATCGACGTTGAACATAATTCCGTTGGTATCTTCATAAAACGGAATCGCATAATATTTATTATCGTCCCTCTTATAGTATTCCGCCGCGCTTTCGTCCATTTTACTCTCGATCGTCGTTCCTTCAGGATCGCCGTAAGCGCTCAGATCGGCATTCTTGCCGCTCACTGCGTCGGTAATGTCCAAAAGCAACTTTTTATTCACCCACGTTTCGTAATCGACCCCCTCGTTGAATACCACCTCCACGCGTTCACGCTTAAAATTATTGATTAGCGATGTTGCCCTGTCTACGCCTTCTACGAGCACTTGCACGCCCTTCTTTCCGTTCAATTCATAATCGGCGAAAGCTTCTTCAAACCGGTCGGCAACAAGTTCGAGCCAACCTTTTCCGACACCCTGGTTGAGCGTTCCGACATATAACTGCGTTTTGGACGAATCGATTTTTTGAACGCCTGGAGTTCTGCGACACCCACTCATCGTCAAAGCCGTAAACGTCATAACCGCCACGCAAAATAATACAAGAATTTTCCTTTTCATTAGCTGATCTCCTACTCTTTTTATATTTTTATTATAGCATAATTAATTTGACAATTCAAGTACTATTTTTTGCACAAATCTGCTCTGTATTGATAATTCCTCTGAAAAATATTTTTCTGTCAAATAATTTTACGGATGAAAAATTAATACATATTGTAGCGAATTGATAATATT
>JAJWOJ010000183.1 GCA_021635425.1 Clostridiales bacterium
AAAGAATACGGAGCAATCGAACGGAAACGAATCCGAAGTGGAGAAAATCGTCAGCCCCGGAAAGCAAGCCGTTAAAAACTTTTTCAGACGCCCCTTAGCGGTTGTCGCTCTTTGCATCGTCGTCGGAATGTTTTTGTTTGTGTTTATAGGTCCGCTTTGTATGCCGACGTACAGAGACGATTACACTTCAACAACTCAGGCAAATTTAAAACCTACGCTTTCTATGCGTTCGGTACCTTCGGAACTGAAAAAAGACGTAAAAGAAATCAGTTCCAAAAGCTTTTTCAGCGTCGGGTTATCAAATGCGGGCAAAGTGTACGTTTGGGGAATATCTGAATTATCTGTTTTGAAAATCGATCTGGCAGATATCCCCGAAGAGGTGAAAAACGAAAAAATCGCACACGTGGCTGCGGGAACGGATCATATCGTTGCTATTTCGGAATCGGGTAAGGTATATGCCTGGGGTAACAATAAGCTCGGGCAGTATGTTAAAGACGAAGCCGATCTTGAAGAGCAGTCGAAGAATGACGGTATTGCCGTTATGCCGGAAGAGTTAAGAAACGGAACGATTGACGTATCTCACGTTAAAAAACTTGTATGCGGAACGCAAGTTTCCGCAATTCTGATGGATGACGGAACGCTGTATATCTGGGGTAACGCCAAAACTTATTCGAACCTTCCGAAATTCAAAGGAAAGAAATTTTACGATATAGATTTTACTTTGACGTCTGTTGTAGGCGTATCTCAGAATAAAAAGACGATATTCACAGGCGTTGCGGGATTATACGATAAGTTAAAGTATTCTATGGACGGCGGAGCTGCCGCGCAAAAACTTGTTATCGGAGATAATACCGTCGAATCGCTGACAACGACAAATTCTTCTATATGCGCATTGCTCAGCGACGGCACAACGGTTTTCGGCGGATCTATCGAATCGGGAACCATGGTTAAAAAACCGGCCGTCGGTAAAGATGAGAAAATCGTAAAAATCAGCGGCGGCGTGGGACATTATGTTGCGGTTACGGATAAGGGAAGCGTTTTGGTCTGGGGTGATAACACTCACGGACAATGCAATATTTCCGTTGACGATGCATCCGATGTTTATGCGGGGGCATATCAGACGTATGCAACAGAGACAAACGGCAAAATGAAGTCTGCCGGATTAAAAGGATATGTTTTCGGTACGGACGCAAACGGCGCGGACGTATTCAAGCGTATTATTTCGGGCGGACGAATGACGCTGACAATCGGTGCGGTTGCGGTTATAATATCTACGATCATAGGCATTATCGTCGGCTGCATTTCGGGATATTTCGGCGGTTGGATAGACATGCTTCTTATGAGACTTACCGAAATCGTTTCGGCAATACCGTTCCTTCCGTTCGCGATGATTTTGTCGGCTTTGCTTTCCAGAACCAATATCGACGAAAAAGCAAGAATTTTCCTTATAATGGTGATTCTTGGCGTTCTATCCTGGCCGGGGCTTGCGAGAATAGTCAGGGGACAGGTGTTGTCGACGCGTGAAAACGAATACGTCACTGCGGCGAAAGCAATGGGAGTAAAGGAAACAAAGATAGCTTTCAAGCATATTCTTCCCAACGTAATTTCGATAATCATCGTATCGTTAACGCTTGATTTTGCGGGTTGTATGCTTACGGAATCGACGTTGTCATTCCTTGGTTTCGGTGTTCAGTATCCGAGACCGACATGGGGAAATATGCTCAACGCAACAAAAACTCTGACGATAATAGGTAATTTTTGGTGGCTTTGGGTGTTCCCGGGGTTATTCCTTGCAATTACGACCATATGTATAAATATCGTCGGCGACACTTTAAGGGACGTTCTCGATCCTAAGTCGAGCGCGGAAAGATAAAGGAGGCGAAAAACATGGCATTATTGGAAGTTAAACACCTTCATACGTTTTTTAAAACAAGAAAAGGTATAGTCAAAGCCGTGAACGACGTTTCCTATTCTTTGGAACCCGGGCGCACGATAGGCATAGTCGGCGAATCGGGTTCGGGGAAAAGCGTTTCGGCAATGAGCATATTGCGGCTTCTGGACGGAAACGGTTATATCGATTCGGGCGAAGTTATCTTCGAAGGTCAGGATCTCACGAAACTGAAAATCGACGAACTTTATAAAATAAGAGGAGATAAAATATCGGTTATATTTCAGGAGCCGATGACCTCTTTAAATCCCGTTTTCACGATAAAAAAGCAGATCGCAGAGCCGTTTATCATCCACCGCGGAATGAAGAAAAAACAAGCCGAGCAGGAAGTTATAAAAATGCTTGAAGCCGTTCAGATTCCTAACCCCGAAGCGGTTGCAAGACAATATCCGCACCAGCTTTCGGGCGGAATGCGCCAGCGCGTCATGATAGCTATGGCTCTTGCGTGCAGACCTAAAATTCTCATCGCGGACGAACCCACGACGGCATTGGACGTAACCATTCAGGCGCAGATTCTTCGTCTTATGAACGACCTTCAGCGCGAAAACGGCACGTCTATAATCTTCATTACCCACGACTTGGGCGTTATAAACGAAATGGCGGACGACGTCGTCGTAATGTATTGCGGACAGGTCGTCGAGCAGTCGTCGGCAAGAGTGATATTCACCGATTGCAAATATTCGCACCCGTATACGGAAGGGCTTATGTATTCGATACCGAGGCTCGAGGATATGTCGAAGAGGCTCGAACCTATCCCCGGTGCCGTTCCTCATCCGCTTGCGCTTCCCAAAGGCTGCAAATTTGCTCCGAGATGTAAATATTGCACCCAAAAGTGCGTCGACGAAGAACCGTCTTTACAGGAAATCGTAAGCGGACAGTTTATAAGATGTTTTTATCCCGAAAAGGAGGAGAGACAAAGTGCAGAACACAAAGAAAAAGTTGTTATCCATAACTAATCTTAAAAAATATTTTCCGATTGCAAAGTCCTCCGTTTTTCAGAAAGAAAAGCTTTACGTTAAGGCTAACGAGGACGTAAGCATCGATATTTACGAGGGCGAAACATTCGGCTTGGTAGGCGAGTCGGGCTGCGGAAAATCCACGCTCGGAAGAGTTGTTCTGCAGCTTTACGAACAGACCGCGGGAAATACTTTATATTACGGACGGTCGAGAGCGGAGATTGCTCCGCGTTACGTTAAGGACACCCTTTCCAACCCCGAGAAATATCTCAATCTATATAAAGAAGCAAAGGTCAAAGCCGAAAAATTAGCCGCTCAGGCGGAAGCCGAGGGCGAAAACGCGTCGTTTTTCCTTTTACAGGAGAAAAATCTTGCGGAAGCAAACGAAAAATCGGCACTAATGAACGTCGCGAAGATTCTCGGCGGACTTATAACCGTACCCGAAATGAAAGAGGGCGCGAATATTCTTTTAAATCAGCATAACGTTCTCGTAAAAATCGAAAAGTTAAACAGAAAAATCCTGGAAATCGAAGCGGACATCGATATCCGCGAAAGTAAGCTTTCGGGTGACGCGGGTGACGATAAAGTTAAAGTCGCCGATGACGAAGCCTTAAAAAAAATCAGAGAGTCAAAGGAAAAAACTATCGAAAAAGTCAGAACGCTCAGAGAAGAAGAGGACAGATTACAACAGCAGATCGACGCGATAAGAGCAAAATATAAAGACGACGAAGAGTTTCGGAAGTACGAAGCGATGCTCGACGCGGGCATCGACCTTGCAAGGCTTAAATACAACGAGATAAGAAGGCTCAGAAAGGATTTGCAGATAATTTTTCAGGATCCGTATTCTTCGCTCGACCCGAGAATGACTATCGGACAGATTATTGAAGAGGGGCTTGTTACTCATAAATATTATAAGCACGGCTCGCAGAAGATGAGGGAATATATCTTAAAGACCATGCGCGATTGCGGGCTTCAGGATTACATGCTTCATCGTTATCCGCACCAGTTTTCGGGCGGACAAAGACAAAGAGTGTGTATCGCGAGAGCGTTGGCGGTTAAGCCTAAGTTTGTCGTCTGCGACGAATGCGTATCCGCTCTCGACGTCTCGATTCAGTCTCAGATAATCAACCTTCTTTTAGAGCTTAAAGAAAAAGAAAATCTCACTTATCTTTTTATTTCTCACGATTTGTCGGTCGTAAGGTATATTTCCGACAGGATCGGCGTTATGTATTTAGGCAATCTCGTCGAACTTGCTTCCTCGGAGACGATTTTCAAAGACCCGAGGCATCCTTACACGGTTGCGCTTTTAAGTTCCATTCCTACAACCGACCCGGACGATCTCAATAAGGAAAGGATAATTCTCGAAGGCAACATTCCGAGTCCTATTCGTCCTCCCGAAGGTTGTAAGTTCCATACGCGTTGCTTCATGGCGTGCGATAAGTGCAAGCGCGTTCCTCCGCCGCTTGTGGAGGTCGAACCCGAACATTTCGTCGCTTGTCATTTCCTTGACAAAAAAATCGACGAGAACGGCAATTATCTGTTCGATATGCCTAAAACGGAAAAGAAATCGTCAAAACTTGCCGAACTTAAGGTCGAAGACGAGGAGAATTAGAAATGTTGTGGCGAAAAAGGCTGAAAAAATATAAAGAAGGCGACGAAAAACAGCTTCAGTCGGATATCGAAAAAATGGGCGGGCTTGAAAAAGGCGATTTCGCCGCGATGGTTATTGCGGCGTTAAAAACCATTGTTCCCGTGTGTCTGCTTGTCCTTTTGGGTATTACGGGTCTTGCGATGCTTATTCTCTATATATTGTAATTTTCATAGGGTATATTATACTACCCGCGGGATGGGAATCCTGTTTTGCGTATATTTTAACAAACGCGCCCGAGAGCGGATAGCACTCGGGCGCGTTTGCGGCATTTGTATAGAAT
>JAJWOJ010000184.1 GCA_021635425.1 Clostridiales bacterium
CAAAAATTGCGGCGAAAGGCAGAAGAAAGTAAATCTCTGCAAGCATATTAAATTGCTTCATTTTTATCAACCCATCTTCTGCTCATTGACTTGAAAATCCTTACAAAATTCCTGCGGTGTCTGCCCGTATTCCGCCTTGATCTTTTCCGCAATCATGTCTTTTATTAGTTTTTCTTCCGCTTCCGTCGGCGTATAGTCGAAATATTCGCTGCCTTTCGGCTTATCTATCTCACACTCGATTCTTAAAGTGTCGTCAAACGGATTATATTTCGCGTACATATTCAGCCATACGTCGTCATCGTCTTTGGTGTTCGTTCCGAACTTTTTGTCTACGTCGAACCATGTTTCTAAATACGCCGTTATTTCGGTTGCGTTTTCGCAGTCAACATCCATATCTCGGTCAACTACTATATCTTTTCTTTCGAGCTCGTTATTTTTCGTCATTTTCCGCTCCTTGCTATCGCGCGAGTTAAGTTTATAGCCGTTGTCGTCGCGTGAACCGCGCTCATCATATTGAACTTCGTCGAACTGTCAAGCCCGAACTGTTGAGCGATTCTCGGCACTTCGCTTGCCGCAAGCATTATTCCAAGCCCCAACAGCATATTTACCGAAAACGTCATCAGCCCTGCAAACAATAACGTTGTCTGCATAAATGCTGTCAGACACAGCGCGGCAACCTGTTTCATCCATTGTGTAAACCCGTCCGAATAACCGCGAGGTACGGAAAACATATATAACGAACCGACCGACATCTGCACGAGAAGTATTCCTCCTCTCTTGATATTTTGAAAGAAAACCTTAATTATACAATACGCGAACGCTATTAAAAGCAATGTGTTAAGCAATATATTGTTATTGATCATCACCGGCGAAAACGCATTGCCGAGAATAATGCCTGCGCGTGTAGCGAAATCGATTCCGCTTTCCCACGAAAAGATTCTTGCGAGTTCGTCGGCAAAAGTGTTCTGAAGCGATATACAAAATTTATATAGTTCTATCGGCACTATGCCTATAAGCGAACAGGCAAAGAAACCTTTAAGAATGTTCAGCATAGTGTTCTTTACGTTTGCTCTACCGCTTTGAAATTCTATGGCAAGATCGAACACGGCGACGACCACTCCGGCAACGAATAATCCCCACCCGAACAGCGTAAAAAGTTTCACTATCGCCTGTATCCATGCAAGGTCGAAAATCTCCGCTCCCATATTGCCCATCATCGTGAAAAAGTCGGCTATAGCACTGTAAACGCTGTTATACAACCATTTCAGCATCAAGTTCCATATCGAGTTCGTCACCTCGTTTGCCGCGCTTTTGAACCCGCCGGTGATTGCGTTTACGATGGCGTCTATAAGTTCTTGCAGCCACCCGAACATATCCGCCCTCCTATCCGATTATTTTCCAGATATAAAGCGGAGCCGTCAGAGTGAACACAAGGCAGGCAAACAATATGCACGGCGCGGTAAATTCAAACTGTCCGTGTTTTCTGTAATCGAAATACGCCGTGCCGAGTTTTACGAAAAACAGTATTGCAAGTATCATATCCACCACGGGAAAGATTACGTTATTCACCACCCGTTTTATCTGCTCTTTCGCAGAGCCCCAGGTTTCTTCCACCGCGCCGGCAACGTCTCCGCCGCTGCTCGACGACGCCGCATACACCGAAACTTTCGGCTGCGCTACGCTTACCACGACAAACAGAAGAAGGACTACCGCCGCGACTATCAAAAGCCGCTTGCGCGTATTCTTACATTTCAATTTGGTCATAAGACTCTCCTTTTAATTTTTTTCTTTATTTCTACGCCCGGAAATCGTTTTACGGGTATACGGAGATTTTCGCAGAATTTAATTTCTTCTTTCATGCCTTTTGTTATTTCATCTCCGAATACCCACATCTCGTCGCAAAACCATAAAAGCGACATTCCCGCACTCATTCCCAACGCGCGATCCTGCGGATTATTATCGTCAAAACACAACGCATAAAAATGAGACGTTACGGGCGCGACTCCTTGCTTTAACGCATACTTTGTGTACAAAATCGCGTTTTCTAAATTTTCTTTGACATTCCCGCCGAGCGGAGCGCAGATATATACTTTCTTTTTCATACGCTCGTCCGCCCTATTCATTTTCTCTATACACCCCCCTTATCCAAAAAACATAACGCCCGCCGACATAGCGTTTTCCACTTCTTCTTGCGAAATATCTTCGGGTTCGGCGAATCTTTTCAGGCTTTCTTTTGCTTCTTCGTCCGTAAGAGACCTGAATTCGTCGCCGTCTTCGCCGACAATGAAAAACGGACCGGCAATTATATCTTTACCGATTCGTCTGTTTCCCTGCATTCCGTTTAACTTACCGTTTTCGTTACAAATAAGAAGTTTTTCATTATCTAACGGCACGACTTCGATATATCCGCCCACTGCTTTTTGCTCGGCTTCGAGAGTGTTATCTATCTCCGTTTCATAAGCGGGTTTCCCGGGTTCTACCATTACCACCCGCAACTTATTTTCTTCGTTCATTTTAAATCCTCCATTTTTCTTATTTGTTCGCTCGTAAGTTCGGCTATTTTTTCGTTCGCCCAGTCGGGAATAAGCTCCAACTTCACAGCACCGATCACTTCTCCGCGTAAAAACACGCACTCTTCGCCGTCTTTGAGTAACACGCCGTAAATCTTTCGCCCAAGACTATCCGATTTACACCCGAATCCGCCCGTTGCGTAAAACAACTGATCGTCGGGCGTTTTGTATTCGTCTTTCAAAATATCCGGGCGGATAGCGACCACTTTGCCCGCGTAATCGGTCTGATCGTCGTAACAACTCTTAAAATCGTAAAGATGCAGTTTTACCCATTCTTTTCTTGCTTGATCGACAAATAAATTTACAAGACCGGGATGCGAATTTACCGAATAATTATGACTGTATCGCCATTCTTCTTTCGGAATTGCAAAACTTTGCGACCATTCTTTATTGCTTTGCGAATATCTTCCGTCCGTCATTCCTAAATCCACGGTATTTGCAAGCACGCGATTTACTCGGTCGAACCCGTATTTTTTTATTGCGGCCTTTACACCCTGTTCGTTCAGCCGATTATCCGCATAGTTTGCAGAAATCTGCTTTTCGATAAATCTCGCGCAAGCGCAATTTACACGGTAACTTTCAAGCCATAATATGGTTTCGCCGTTTGCCTCCGCTTCCGCTCTCGACCACCGATACGTCGGCTCAACTTTGCTCATACGTCTTTCCTCCCGCTTGATTTTGCGCCCACTTTACCGATAAGTGAATAAGCGCGGCGCGTTGCTGTTCGGGCGATAATCCGTTCAAAAAATCATAGAGAGTGATTTCGTCGCCACGGTCTTTTCTTTCTTTGCTTTTCTCGCCGTTGCAGTCGCAGATAATCTCGCGTTTTACGATTACCGATCTGCCGTCCTTGCTTTCTTCGAACGACAACACGTCGTTTTGCTTAAACCCTACCTTGCTCCTGATTTCATACGGCACGGTAATTCTTCCGCGCTTGCCGAGTATTCTGAACGTTTTCACTTTTCTTCCTCCTCGCAATTTTTATAGCACGGGCATTCTTCGCAGTTCCCGTCGCATTCGGTTTCGTTTACGGGACAGTTATCGCAATCGCCGTCGCATACGACTTCCCCCGTATCCGTCAGTCGCTCGATTACAAGTCTGTTTCCGTCCGCGTAAATCTGCAATACGCTGCCGTCTACGATGCCCGCGTCTTCGAGTACGTCTTTCGGTACGCTTATAAGGACAAACTCGTCTACTTTTTTATTTTGCATGACAATATACACTCCCTTAATATTTTTTCGTAATTAAAATCTTCGTAACGATTAAAAATCGTCAGTTGTTTCGGGCGATTTCTTTCCCGCTCGTACAGGTCGTAATTCCCGATAAGCAGTTCTTTGAACTCTTTGCCCGCTTCGTATCTCTGCGCCATCGAATGTTGACGCGAAAAGTCAAGGATAGAAAAATCCGAATACAATTCGCGTATTTCTTCACAGTCGTTATATGACAGCAAAAACTTGCCTTTTACGTTTTCAAGCGTGCGTTTAAGTCGCAGATGGTCGGCATAATTAAACGATACCTCATACATTCCTTCCGTCGATAAATACGGAGGATCTGCGTAAAAAAATGCGCCGTCTCTGTCGTAATGCTTGATGAGCGTTTCAAAGTCCTGATTTTCGACTACCACGTTCGCCATACGGCTTTCCACTTGCTTTATAAGGTCGAACAACCGCCTTATATCGAACGGTTGCGAAGCGTAAGACTTGCCCCCGCTCGAATAACTGTAACGCAGTAGTTTCAGAAACATCGCCGCCCTGCGAACGTCGTAATCTTGGGTTATTTTTATCCTTATTTCTTTCATTTCTTCCGCTTCGAGCGGCGGCAAAATGAGTTCCGTTAAAAGTTGCTCTTCGCCAAAATATTTATCTTCAAACTTCTCGCTTTCAAAAAAATCGCGCAAGGCGTTAAAGTCCTCACGCGAATTTAAATTGCAGAATCCGAGTTCCCGAATCGTCGCCATCGTCCGCTCTTTCATGCAGCGAAACAAGTTGACGAGATTTCGGTCAAAATCGTTATACACCTCGAAATTGCACGGATACGGGCTACCGAGTAATACGCTCCCCGAACCGCCGAACACGTCCACAAACCGTTCGTACTTTGGCGGAAATACAGCGTATAAAATATGCAGGATAGACGTTTTATTGCCTACCCGCGACACCGGCGTTTTCATTAAACCTCCTTACTATTTTCGGTAAATATACGCCTATAGGTCGATTAACAACATCTTTTCGTTGCCATAGGCGCGATTGATACCGTTA
>JAJWOJ010000185.1 GCA_021635425.1 Clostridiales bacterium
CTTTTATTTTATCCGAACACTCTTTTTCCATAACCCCGCCCTCGAATTCGGTAACGTGATTAAGTCCGCTTTCCGTTAAGATATGAAATTTGCTTTCAACGCCCCCGCCTTTCGGCTCGTATGCGCCGAAATAAGCTTTTTTTATGCGCGCGCTCGCAATCGCCCCCGCACACATCGCGCAAGGCTCCAACGTCACGTAAATCTCATAGTCTTCAAGCCGCCAGTCTTTAAGTTTTCTGCATGCCTTTTCTATGGCGAGGACTTCCGCATGCGCCGTCGCAAGCCGTTTTGTCTGTTTAAGGTTGTGCGCCCTGGCTACGACTTTTCCGTCCTTCACGATTACGCAACCTATCGGCACTTCTTCTTTCTGTTCGGCTTTGTCCGCTTCCTTCAAAGCAAGCGTCATGAATTTTTCTTTTTCGCTTTTCATTTATGATACTCCGCCCCCGCGATTATCGTGAATGCTCTGTAAATCTGCTCCGCAAGCATAACCCTTGCGAGCGTATGCGGGAAAGTCATTGCGGAGAATGAAATTTTATCTCTGCATTGCCCTTTGATTTTGCCGTCTATCCCGTAACTGCCGCCGATTATGAACGTTATTTCGCCCGTTCCGCCGTCCGTTTTGTCTTTGATGAACTTCGCAAGCTCTTCGGAAGAAATTTTCTTCCCCTCGATTGCGAGGCAGACGGGCAAACCCTTTATCGATTTTTCTATTCTTTCGCCCTCGGCGGACAAAATTTTCTCTATCGCGGCGGGCGTCGCCTTGTCGTAATTTTCCTCTTTGACTTCGACTATCGAAAAATCGCAGAACCTCGAAAGCCTTTTGGAATATTCCGCGACAGCCTCGGAAAAATATTTTTCTTTAACTTTGCCCACGGCAACGATTCTTATCTTTATCATGCCCCGACAAGCCCCGATATCCACATCATTACGCATGCGGCAACGCCTATCGCCGAATAAAGGAAAAAGGTTTTATAATCGTATTTATACTTCCTTTCTTCTTCGTTTTTATCCTTTTTAACGGTGAAAAACAAAAACGCCGCCAGACATAAAAGCCCGAAAATCACGGTTATAATAAGCCACGTTCCCGTAAACCCGTCGAACGACGGGCAGGCGTAATGCAATATAACTATTATAAAATTGTTAAGAAAATGCGCCGCTATACCCGGAAAAACCGAACCGGACTTTACAGCGAGAAGCCCGAACAGAACGCCCACAACGAACTGGTAAGGCGTTTGCGCGGGATTCATATGAAACAATGAAAAATACAGCCCCGAAATAAGCGAAGCCGCGAATAGCCCCGCACCCGATAAACCATACGTCAGAACTCCTCTGAAAAAGAGTTCTTCAAAAAAAGCGGGAATAACGCAGACGGTTATAACCGTCAGTACGATATTTACCGCCGAAAAGCTCGGGAGCGACGGCGCGACGTAATTATACCCCGCGTATTTCGTCAGAAATTCTATAAAAAATCCGTTAAGAGGCGACAAGCCGAAAAACATGCCCGCCGTCAGCAAAAGCGCAAGGAGACAGCTCTTCCCGTCCGCCTTTTTCATTCTGCAGACTTCCGTAATATCTTCGCCGAAACTTTTTACGAAAATAAGCCCCGAAACGGCTATCGCCGCGGGCGTTAACAGATAACTTAAGAACTTATACCAATCTTTTTCCGCGATTTTCTTTGCCTCCGAAGAGCCGCCCGCCGCCGTCAGAACGGCGAACGCAAACAGCACCGAGACAAGTAAAATAGAAATTATCGCAACCGAAAAATACGCCGCGCCGAAGCCTGCGGCGGTAAATTTCGCGTTTATTTTTCTTCTTTCTTCCATATCATTCGCTCCGAAGTGCCTTCACCGGGTCTTTTTTGCTTGCCATAAGCGACGGAATAAGCCCCGCGGCAATTGTTACGACAACCGACAGCCCCAAAATCGCTAAAACGTGCCACCATTCTAAAAGTGCAAGCGAACCTATGCCCGTAACGGCTTTCATCCACGCGTTTAACGGAATTTCCGCAATAAACGTCATCACAAGCCCGAGCGCGCCCGCTATTAAGCCTATCATTCCCGTTTCGGTTACGAAAAGCCGCACCACGTCCTTTTTCCTCGCGCCGACCGCTCTTAAAACGCCTATTTCCTTCGTTCTTTCAAGCACGGAAACATAAGTGATGATTCCTATCATTATCGCCGAAACAACCAAAGAAACGGACGTAAGCACAAGCAGAATGGACGTAACTCCGTTAACGACCACACGCACCACTTCCATAACCGCGCCGACGTTATCGACGTATCGTATCTGCTCTCCGCTCTCCTTCCCCTCGTTATAACCGTCGAGAACGGAAAGGAGATAATCTTTATCGTTTATCGTATCGGGGTAAAAATTGATTTTCGTAGGCATTTCCGCATAGCCGAGGTTTTCGAGCGCGGAAGCAAGCGTTGTGAACGAGGCGAAATCTTTATCCGAAACGACGTTGCCGTTCGGGCTGTTTTTCTGAGCCTCGACGACTTGCGATTTTTTCGAATTTTCAATGATATAATCGTTAAGCGAAGAATTATAACACACGGGCGAAAAAAGCATTCCGCACTGCGCGTCGTCTTTAAGCTTCGCGATGCACGTGATTTTAAGCTCTATGCTTTTAAGTCCGCTCGTCTCGTAAGGATTTTTATCGTAACATTTCAAGCTGTTCACAACGTCTCTTCCGAGAAGTTCTCTGAACTTAGAAACGACGTAATCGCCGCGGTTGCCCGACCCCGCCGCCGAATCCGTCCATTTTTTGGACGAATCGTTCCCTTCGCCCACGTAAACAAGCTTGTTTATGTAAGTTTCAAGGGATATTTTCTTTGCGGAAAAGGAAGTGCCGAGGGAGTTTTTTTCATATAAATCGTCGTTTAAAACAAGATGAAATTTGCCGAGGTCTGTTCCCGTGATGTCGCCGTAACTATATCCCGTTTTATAATCGCTGCTGTTTTCGTCGTAAATCGCGGCGTAAATATCTATGAAATATGCCGCTAAGACAGAATCGGAAATCGCGCCGTTTTTATCGGTTACGAGCATAAGTTCGTTATAATTTTCGGGGTAACTGCCCTCTAAAATTTCATACTGCTCGTCGAAAAGTTTCTTATTTTCGGGCAGACACGTCCAACTGCTCGCCGCGGGAACGAACACGTTCACGGGCTTTTTTATCTGCGGAGCGACGTAAATCGGAGTGTTTACCGTTTTATATATGTTTTTCCGTATTCTTTTTTCAAGCGTATAGGAAGCCCTCGACGTGTCGAGATTTTTCGCTATATAATCGATATACTCTTTGCTTATCGGGTTTTTAGTCGCGTCCGCGCGCTCGGCGGCTTCTTTGAGCGTTCTGTTTATCATAACGTAGCCGTCTTTTTTCTCTGCCCCGTTTGACGACGAACCGAAATAACCCGCCAAAAAACTGTCGATATACGCCGAATAATCCGAAACGGCGCTGTTAGAAACGGTTACGGGAAGCGCGCTCATCGCGTCTTTCTGAACCTTGTTTACGAACGAGTTAAGCCCGTTCGTACAAGCGATTACGAGAGCTATTCCGAGAACGGAAACAGCCGCCGCCACGGAAGTTAAAATCGTCCTCACCTTTTTCCCCGCCAGATTCTTCATCGAGAGCTTTGCCGCGAGAGAATAAGACATAAACGAGTGTTTTTCGCGTTTTTTTCCGCGCTTTTCGGTTTCCGCTTCGGAAATTTTATCCGATTCTTTTTCGGTATAAGGCGACGAGTCGGATAAAATCCTCCCGTCTTTCATCTCTATGGTGCGCGTTGCGTAAGCCTTTGCGAGTTCGGCGTTATGCGTTACCGTTATCACGAGCCTGTCCTTGGAGATTTCCTTTAAAAGCTCCATGATGAGCGTGCTGTTTTTGCTGTCGAGCGCGCCCGTAGGCTCGTCGGCGAGAATCATTTTCGGATCGTTCACGATTGCTCTCGCAATTGCCACCCTCTGCATTTCGCCGCCCGAAAGTTGGGACGGTTTTTTTCTCAGATGCTCCGAAAGCCCGACCTTGCAAAGAGCTTCCACCGCCCGTTTTTTTCTTTCTTCTTTGGATATTCCGCCGATTGACAAAGCCGTTTCGACGTTTTCGAGAACGGTCTGATGCGATATGAGATTGTAACTTTGAAAAACAAACCCGACCGTTTTCGACCTGTAAGTGTCCCAATCCTCTTCGGTAAATTTTTCGGTAGACTTCCCGTCAATTATAAGTTTTCCGTCGTCATACCTGTCCAGCCCGCCGATTATGTTAAGAAAGGTGGTTTTTCCGCAACCGGACGGACCTAAAACGCATACAAATTCGGCTTTACGGAATCCGACGGAAACACCTTTCAAAACCTCCGTTTTTCTGTCGCCGAAGCGGTAAGTTTTTCTTATGGCGGCAAGCTTTATCATTAAACAGTCGCCTCCGTTTCCGTATATTCTCCGAAGAGCCTCAAAGCCTGTTCGTCGTTCATGTCAACGCCCGCAAAAAGGCAATCCGCCGCGTAAGCTTTGAAAAACGCAAGCTTCGCGCCGCTCACCGTTTTAACGTTCGCTTCGTCCGCAAGCATAAGTATTTTAGTCTTTTCAAGGCTCGGAACGCAGTCTATAACGATATGCGCGCTGCTCATAAATTCGATCGTGAGCGGAGACAAACCTTCTTTTTCGCCTAAGCCCAAAGGCGTAGCGTTCACGATTATGTCGAACTCCCTGTCTTCGGGGAGTTCCTGCAACGTCTCTATCTCCTCTTTCAATCTTTTCTTTATGTCGGCAACGGCTTTGGGGTTTGTATCGTAAACGCAGACGTCCG
>JAJWOJ010000186.1 GCA_021635425.1 Clostridiales bacterium
CGTATGTTTATATAAGAGGTATCTTTAAAAAAGGATACCGAACAGACGATAATGAAAGATAAAAAAGTTAAAAAAACATCGATCGGCGGGCAGGCTGTTTTAGAAGGCGTTATGATGCGCGGAAGATGCGGCGTCGCAACCGCCGTGAGAGATTCCGACGGGATTATACGCATAGAAGCGGAAAGAATCACCCCGCCCGAAAAAAAGAGCATATTCGTAAGGCTTCCGATAATAAGAGGTATCGTAAACTTTTTTTCGTCGCTCGTAACGGGAACGAAAATTTTAATGCGTTCTGCTGAGGTTTACGGCGGAGACGACGACGAACCCTCCAAATTTGAAAAATGGCTTGCAAAAACCTTTAAAATCGACGTGATGGACGTCGTTTTGTTTTTCGGCGTGGCGTTGGGGCTTGTTTTTTCAATCGCGCTTTTCTTTATTTTGCCCACGTTTTTGGGCGGACTTATCGGAAAAGCCGCTCCGAACATGCCCCCGATAGTAAAAAACCTTATCGAAGGCGGAATAAGAATACTTATTTTCGTCGGCTACATACTGTTTACCTCTCTTCTTAAAGATATAAAAAGAACGTATATGTATCACGGTGCGGAGCATAAAACGATAACGTGCTACGAAAAAGGGCTTGATTTGACGGTTGAAAACGTTAAAAAATGCAGAAGAGTGCATGACAGATGCGGAACGACGTTCATGTTTTTCGTCATGTTCGTAAGTATTCTCGTCTATTCGGTTTTCGGTGCGATTTTCCCCGTTTTAAACGAAAACGTCGGGTTTAAAATGCTTTCCAGAATAGTGCTGTTGCCGCTTATAGCCGGGCTTTCTTACGAGCTTTTAAAACTTCTTGCAAAAACCGACAGTCCGCTCGTTCTTCCGTTGAAAGCCCCGGGGCTTCTTCTTCAGATGCTCACGACCAAAGAGCCTGACGAACAGATGATGGAAGTGGCGATTGCCGCGTTCGAGAAAGTTCTGAAAATGGACGAAGATCCGAACGAACCGGTTTGCAAATTCGTCTGCCCCGAAAAAGTTTCGGTCGTTACCGAAAATCTTAAAAAGAAATTCCGCTCTTCTTCCGTAGACGAAACGGACGCGGAGTGGATTGTGTCTATAGTTACGGGCATTAAACGTAGCGAACTCGGCGGAGATTCAAGAGTTAAATCGTCGCATATAGACAAAATCGACGAGCTTGCCGCGGAACGGATAAAGGGCGAACCGTTAAGCTACGTTTTAGGCAACGCCGATTTTTATGGGTACGAAATTAAGGTTGACAAAAGGGTTCTGATTCCCCGTCCCGAAACGGAAGAGCTTGTAAGCGAAGTTTTAAAGGTCGTTAAAAACACCGATAAAGTTCTCGATCTCTGCACGGGAAGCGGCGCAATCGCTCTCGTCATAAACAAAAAGAGCGGGGCGTCCGTTACGGCAACGGATATCTCAGAGGCTGCCTTAGAGGTTGCGAAAGAGAATTTCAAACAATTCGATGCCGCCGTGGAAACGCGTTTAATCGACTTATACGGGGACTTATCTGAAAAATTTGATATAATTGTTTCAAATCCGCCGTATATCAAAACGGAAGAAATCGACACTTTGGATAAAGAAGTTAAAGATTACGAGCCTCGCATCGCCTTAGACGGCGGAGAGGACGGGCTTGACTTTTACAGACGAATCTGCGAAGGCGCAAAGCAGCGCCTTAACGAACACGGAAAACTTTTCCTCGAGGCGGGCTACGGCGAAGCCGAAGAAATAAAGAAGATGCTCGAAAACGATTTCAACGTCGAAATAATCAAAGATATTTCGGGAATCGACAGAATTATAAAGGCGGAACTTAAATGAACCGGAAACTTGACGATATTTATTTAAGATACGAAAAGCTCGGCGAGCTTTTAGCCGATCAAAGCGTGCTTGCGGATATGGCGACGTGGAAAAAGTATGCAAAAGAAAGATCGGATATAGAGGAAACCGCGCTCAAATACGGCGAGTATAAAAAGGTCGAGGAAGAGATGAAGGACGTCGAAAACACATTGAAAGACGAAACCGACAGAGATATGAAAGCTCTTCTCGAGGAAGAGTATTACGACTGTAAAGATAAGCTCGGAAAAATTTCCGAGGAGCTTAAAATTCTTCTGCTGCCGAAAGACCCGAACGACGATAAAAACGTAATCATGGAAATCCGAAGCGGAGCGGGCGGCGAAGAAGCCGCGCTTTTTGCGGGCGATCTATATCGCATGTATCTGCGTTACGCCGATAAAAACAGATGGAAAGCCGAGGAAATCGATATAAACGAAACCGAACTCGGCGGAATAAAAGAGGTCGTTTTTTCGATAAGCGGCAAAGGCGCGTACAGCAAGCTGAAATACGAAAGCGGCGTACACAGAGTTCAGCGTGTTCCCGAAACGGAATCGCAAGGCAGAATTCAGACGTCAACCGTTACCGTAGCCGTGCTTCCCGAAGCGGTCGACGTTGAAATAAACATCGACGAAAAGGATCTGAAGATAGATACTTATCGTTCGAGCGGCGCGGGCGGACAACACGTTAACAAAACCGAATCGTGCATAAGAATGACGCACTTGCCCACGGGTATCGTCGTAACTTGTCAGGACGAAAGGTCGCAGCTCAAAAACAGAGACAAGGCGATGAAAGTCATGAAAAGCAGATTGTACGATTATTACAATTCGCAGTACCAAAGCGAATACGCCGAAAACAGAAAAAATCAGATCGGAACGGGCGACAGGTCGGAAAGGATAAGAACTTATAATTTTCCGCAAGGCAGAATTACCGATCACAGGATAGGTTTTACGGCTTACAATCTCGACGAGTTCATGCTCGGCGACATAGACGCTATGGTCGAAGCCTTAACTCTCGCGGACAGAGAGGCGCGTCTTGCCGGCGAAGAAGAGTAATCGAAAAGCAAAGAAGAGTAATCGAACGGCGAAGAAGAGTAATCGAACGACAAAGAACAGTCGGACGGCGAAGAATTATCGGGCGATGAGGAATAAACCGAAAACGTTGCGATAACACTCATATTAAAAAGTAGACAAACGAAAGAAAAAGTGATATAATAAATAATTGTCGAGACGGTTGTACGGTTGCGGCAGAGAAATCTGACGAGGAAAGTCCGAGCTCCACACGGCAGGATGCCGCCTAACGGACGGTGAAGGTGACTTTAAGGAAAGTGCAACAGAAAATTACCGCAAAGCATACGCTTTGTAAGGATGAAAAGGCGAGGTAAGAGCTCACCGGCGCGGTGGAGACATCGCGCGCTGTGTAAACCCCATCCGGAGCAAGATAGGGGCAGCCCGTAAGATAGCCGGTCGGGGCTGCCCGTGAAACGTCGCTTGAGCTTGTCGGCAACGGCAAGAGTAGATAGATAACCGTATTAAATGACAGAACTCGGCTTACAGACCGTCTCGATTTTTTAAAAATTCCCGCAAAGATGACCGATAAAAGCTCATCTTTGCGGTTTTTTATAGTAAACAAACTGCAGGCACTTTACAAAAAAAAGAAAATACTATATAATATGTTTATATGAATAAGTTGATTCTTGCAAGCGGATCTCCGCGAAGAAAAGAAATTTTAGCCCGCGAAGGGTATTCGTTCGATATAATAAAAAGCGAAAAGGAAGATCCTTTCGATAAATTTTGCCCGCCCGAAAAGTTTTCCGTAAGGTGTGCGTTCAGTAAAGCTATGGACGTGTATTCCCGCGCGGATAAGACGTGCGTGGTGCTGGGCGCCGACACGGTCGTGTCGATCGACGGTATTCTTTTAGGGAAACCGAAGGACAGAGAAGAGGCGGAAAAAATGCTCAGAACTCTGTCGGGAAGAGAACATACCGTAACAACGGGATATGCGATTTTCACCGACGGATTTTCCGAAACGGGAAGCGTAACCACAAAAGTTACGTTTGAAAATTTGTCCGATGAAACGATAAACGCATATTTGGACAGCGGATTGTGGCAAGGCAAAGCGGGAGCTTATGGGATACAGGACGGATTTCTTTTGGTAAAATCCTACGAAGGCGATTATGATAACGTTGTCGGGCTTCCGATAGCGGAAATAGGTCGAACTCTTTCGTTGCTTTTAAAACAAGGGAGGGAAGAAAAGTGAGAGGAAACGTTATAGCGATCGATATAGGTTCCGTCAACACGGCGATATATCAGCTCGGCGCGGGCGTCGTTCTGTTTGAACCGAGCGTTGTTCTTATCGATAAAGAACAAAAAATGAAAGTTAAAGCCGTCGGAAGCGACGCAAAACGCCTTATCGGCAAAACCGCAGGCAAAAGCGCGGTGTGTTTCCCGATAACCGAAGGGCTTGTGTCTGACGAGAAAACAGCTTCGATGATGATCGAGAGCTTTCTTAACAAAATAACGCTCAAAAAGCTCAGTCTTCGTCCGCAGGTTCTTTTATCCGTTCCGTGCGGACTCGATAACGACGAGATAAAAAAATATCTCAAAGTCCTTGCGAGCGCGGGTGTGTATTCGGTCGATCTGGTCGAGTCTCCCATTTTAACCGCGCTGGGTTTAGGGGTTTCGATAAGCGAATCGACGCCGTGTTTTATCATCGATATAGGCGGCGGCTCGACGAATATCGCAGCGGTGTCGCTGGACGGAGTTATCGCGGGCGTCAACGTAAACATGGGCGGCAGAAATATCGACGCGATGATAATGAAACACATCGAGGAATATTTCAATCTGAAAATAGGAACTTTAACCGCCGAATCGGTGAAAATCAGAATAGGCAGTTTGTTTGAAAACGACG
>JAJWOJ010000187.1 GCA_021635425.1 Clostridiales bacterium
TCGGTGAAAAAACGGAAAAATTTGATTATTATATTAAAACGAAATTTTTTCACGGTATTTATAGTTGCTTTTTTTATATAATTAGTTTATAATCTAATCGGAAGCTAAAGAGAGGTTCAAATGAGAGTGCGTAACGAAGAAGCTTATAAAAGCAAAAAAGAGATTGTGATGGAATCGTGCTTTAACTGTTTTGCGGAAAACGGTTTGCACGGGACAGGTATAGCAGCTCTTTCTCAGTATTGCCACTTATCAAAGACTGCGTTTTATATTTACTTTCATGACGTTGACGATTTGATTACTCAATGCACGGCATACGTTATGTCGAAAGTAGTTATGGATTTTGTAAACAGAGTGCCTGCAAACCCGTTGGAAGTAAGACCATTCTTCGAAGAACTTCCTTATCGGAACAGGGACGAATACGGGGCGAAATATCGCGTTATGTATCAGGTATACACTCATCCGAAGTATATCCGTGCGGGAAAAGAATTTCTTGAAAGCCTTAATCCTTATTACGAACAATATGCGGCTCGTATGGAATCGATGATGTACGTTCCCCGCGAAAAGTTAGTGTCTCTCTTCAGAATTTACATGAGAACTTGCGTAAATTTCGCAATCTTTGAGAACGAGGAGGAGCTTAAACGGGAAATGGCTGTTCTCGAAGAAAGTTTTATGCTTTTGAGAGCAAAATATAAAGTCGATAACAGAATAGGATGAAAAAATGCCCCGAATATTATGGGGCATTTTCTTTTGCATGTTAAATAAAGCCCGCGCTTTGCATTTTTTGCAAAGCGCGGGCTTTAATTTAATACATCACGCTTGTTAAAATTTCTTCGTATGTCGGGAAGGACCAATAAGCTTTATCTGTCATGCATTCGATTTCGTCCGCAACGCGTCTCAGTTTTTCCATATCGGGTATGATGACGTCTCTGTGGAATTCGGCAACGGCAAGCGTTCCCGTCTTCTTTGCGGAGTCCGCAATCGATTTTTCAAGTTTTTCCGTCGCTTTCAAAAGTTTATGATTAAGAAGCAAAAGTCTGTCTATAAGTCGTTTATCCGCGCAGTTTGCAATATCTATTCCGATATTTGCTTTGGAGGAAAGCCCGCTTGCAAGCTCGTTTGAGTATCCGATTGCCGCAGGGATTATTTCCCGTCTTGCCATTCTCACCATCGTTTTTGCTTCAACGTCGATGATCTTAACGTAGGTTTCGAGCTGAATTTCGTATCTGCTTCTTATTTCCGTTTCTGAAAGAACGCCGTTACGAACGAACAAATCAATATTCTTCTGTTCGAGGTAATAGGGGAGCGCGTCCACCGTCGTTTTAAGGTTCAAAAGACCTCTGGCTTCGGCTTCTTTTACCCATTCGTCCGAATAGTTGTTTCCGTTGAAGACGATGCGTTTATGATCTTTGAAACTGTTTCTTATAAGGTTGTTTACCGTTGCGTCGAAGTCTTCGGTGTTTTCGAGTACGTCCGCAAAGTCGCCGAGGGCGTCCGCGACGGCGGTGTTGATAACGATGTTTGCCGACGAAACGGACATATCCGAGCCGACCATACGGAATTCGAATTTGTTGCCCGTAAACGCAAACGGCGACGTTCTGTTTCTGTCCGTTTTATCCTTATCGAATTTCGGGATAAGTCCGCTCGTGATTTTCAGAACTTCGGGTTCGATTTCGCTGTATTTGGCTCCGCGTTCTATCGAGGAGAGTATGTTTTCAAGCTCTTCGCCGATGAACATCGAAACGATAGCGGGCGGAGCTTCGTTTGCGCCGAGACGATGGTCGTTTCCTGCGGACGCAACGGAAATACGGAGAAGATCCTGATATTTGTCTACAGCCGCTATAACCGCCGCAATGAAAAGAAGGAATCTCGGATTCTTTTCGGGATGATCGGTGGGGTCGAGAAGATTTTCGCCGCGGTCGGTCGCCATAGACCAGTTGTTGTGCTTACCGCTTCCGTTAATTCCGTCAAACGGCTTTTCGTGAAGAAGGCAAACCATTCCGTGGCGGTTGGCAACCGATTTCATAACGGACATTACGATCTGATTGTGATCTACCGCTTCGTTCGAGGGGGTGTAAACGCATGCAAGTTCGTGCTGTGCGGGGGCAACTTCGTTATGCTTGGTTTTCGCGTAAACGCCGAGTTTCCAGAGTTCCTCGTCGAGATCGGTCATATAATCCCATACGCGTTGTTTGATTTTTCCGAAGTAATGGTCTTCGAGTTCCTGACCTTTTGGCGGGTGCGCCCCGAAAAGCGTTCTGCCGCAAGTTGCGAGGTCAAGCCTTTTTTCGTATACTTCTTTATCCACAAGGAAATATTCCTGTTCCGCGCCGACCGTCGAAATAATCTTTTTGGTCTTGTCGTCGCCGAAAAGTCTTAAAATTCTGAGAACGTTTTTGTTAAGAGCTTCGATACTTTTAAGAAGAGGAGTTTTTTTGTCGAGCGATTCTCCGCCGTAAGAGCAGAAAACGGTGGGAATATATAACGAACCGTCTTTAACGAACGCTCTGGAGGACGGATCCCATGCGGTGTAACCTCTCGCTTCGAACGTCGAGCGCAAACCTCCGCTCGGGAAGCTTGAAGCGTCGGGTTCGCCTTTAACGAGCATTTTGCCCGAAAATTTATTGATAACGCCGCCTTTGCCGTCGGGTTCGATAAATGCTTCGTGTTTTTCCGCCGTAACGCCCGTCATCGGCTGAAACCAGTGCGTGTAGTGGGTTGCGCCTTTTTCGATTGCCCATGCCATCATTGCCTTGGCGATTTCGTCTGCCGCGGCGCGTTTGAGCGGAACGTTTTCGTCTACCGTTTTTCTGTAACTTTCATACGCTTCTTTGGAAATTCTCTTTTCCATTTCCGCGTCGGTGAAGACGTTTTCCGCAAAAATTTTGTCAACGCTGAAATTTTTCATTTATCTGTCCTCCGTTAATTTTTTTCTTTTGTTTTAAGCGCGCTTGCGATAAATCCGCGGAAAAGCGGATGCGCTTTGTTGGGTCTCGATTTAAATTCGGGGTGGAACTGCGAGCCTACGAAAAATCTGTCGCCCGCAATCTCAACCGTTTCCACTATTCTGTCGTCGGGCGATGTCCCGGAAAGGGTAAGCCCGTGTTTTTCGAGCGTTTCTCTGTAATCGTTATTGAATTCGTATCTGTGGCGGTGGCGTTCTCTGATTTCGTCCGTCTGATAGTATTCGGACATCTGCGTTCCCGCCTTGATTTTGCACGGATATGCGCCGAGTCTCATCGTGCCGCCCTTGGGAATGTTGCCCTGCTGGTCGGGCATAAGGTCGATTACTTTATACTTTGCGTTTTCGTCGAACTCGCCCGAAGTCGCGCCCGTAAGCCCCGCAACGTTGCGTGCGAATTCCATAACCATAACCTGCATGCCGAGGCAAATTCCGAAATAAGGAACGTTATGCGTGCGGGCATACTTGCAGGTTTCGATCATTCCTTCGATTCCTCTCGAGCCGAATCCTCCGGGAACGATTATTCCGTCGATTCCTCTGAATATTTCTTCCGCGGTATCGGGGAAAACCTCTTCGCTGTCAACCCAGTCGATATCGACGTAGCATCCGTTTTCAAAACCTGCCGAGTAGAGTGCTTCGACAACGGAAAGGTAAGAGTCGTGAAGTTTGACGTATTTTCCGACAAGCGCGATTTTAACGTGCTTCTTTCTGCCGTTGATGCGCTTGATAAGTGCTTTCCAGGGCGAAAGGTCGAGTTTGCTGCGGAGTTTAAGCTCTCTGCAAACAACTTTGTCGAGTCCGTTGTCGTGCAGCATGACGGGGGATTGATACAGACAATCCATCGTCACGTCCGAAATAACGCAATCGGGTTTTACGTTGCAAAAAAGCGCGATTTTACGTCTTAAATCGTCGCCGATGTCCGAATCGGAACGGGTTACGATAACGTCGGGATGAATTCCGAGCGACTGAAGTTCCTTAACGCTGTGCTGCGTCGGTTTCGTTTTATATTCGTCCGAACCCGAAACGTAAGGCACAAGGCAAACGTGAATGAAAAGGCAATTTTCTCTGCCGACGTCGGCGGCGTATTGTCTTATCGCTTCGAGGAAGTGCGCGCTTTCGATGTCGCCTATCGTTCCGCCGATTTCCGTGATAACGACGTCCGCTTTCGTAACTTCGGCGTTCTTCTTTATAAAGCGTTTGGTTTCGTTGGTTACATGGGGAATAATCTGAACGGTCTGCCCGAGATATTCGCCTTTTCTTTCTTTTTCGAGAACTCTCGAAAAAACCTTACCGGAAGTGAGGTTGGAGTATTTGTTAAGATCCTCGTCGATAAATCTCTCGTAATGTCCGAGGTCGAGGTCGGTTTCCGCGCCGTCTTCGGTTACGTAAACTTCGCCGTGCTGAATGGGGTTCATCGTACCCGGGTCTACGTTCATGTATGGGTCGAGTTTCTGTGCCGCGACTTTATAGCCTCTCAGCTTTAAAAGTCTGCCGAGAGACGCCGCAACTATGCCTTTGCCAAGC
This sequence comes from Clostridiales bacterium, assembly GCA_021635425.1. Taxonomy (GTDB): domain Bacteria; phylum Bacillota; class Clostridia; order Christensenellales; family Borkfalkiaceae; genus UBA10281. The sequence continues at coordinate 4,484 of JAJWOJ010000187.1, forward strand.
CCCGAAACAACGCCGCCCGTAACGAAAATGTACTTTGTCATAAAACCTCTTTTGTCAGTTCGCCTTAAATTGCCCTTTGCGAATTTTAGTATTTTTAATGTCTGAAATATGCCGAAAATGCATATTTTTTAGCTTTTCGGGGTCTTAAAAAATCAAAAAGGGCGTTTTTTTTTAGAAACATTAAAATGTTCCTAAAAAAACGCCCCGAAAAGCTATATTCAAAAAACGTGTTTTATAATACTACGATTCGAATCGTTTGTCAAGCGTATAAAGT
>JAJWOJ010000188.1:0-3515 GCA_021635425.1 Clostridiales bacterium
ATATATAATATGTATGCGGGCGACCCGGAATCCGGGTCGCCCGCCTTATGTTTAATGATTTGTAAAATGTGCCGTTAATCGACTTATACGGCTATTTTACCGTATAAAAACTTTTAAAATCGATAGATTTTATTCTTCGTTGACGGAAGTTGCCGCAACGTTTTCGTTTTGCTTTTCGTTTTGCTTTTCGGCTGCTTTTGCGGCAACCTTTCCGCCTATAACGCCCGAGATGAGCGCGTTTACGTCGATACCCGTCGATTCCTTAACGCCTTCCATGATCTGGCTTGCACTCTGCATAACGTCTTTAACGACTTTGGTTGCGTTTCCGTCGCCGTACATAACGATTTTGTCGGTGCGGCTGAGGGGTTCCGCGGCGTTTTTGACGACTTCGGGAAGCGCGGAAAGGTACATTTCGAGAACGGACGCTTCGCCCATTTTCTTCTGAGCTTCGGCTTTTTTCTCGATGGCTTCCGCTTCCGCGATACCTTTTGCTCTGATACCTTCGGCTTCCTGTTCCATGGCGTATCTCAAAGCTTCGGCTTCGGCGCGCCTTGCTTCCGCTTCCATAACCGCCTGATATTTTTTAGCCGCAGCTTCCTGTTCGGTTGCGAATCTTGCCGCTTCCGCGTCTTTCTGACGTTTGATAAGGTCGGCTTCGGCTTCCTTTGCCACGCGGTAGTTGTTAGCGTCGGCTTGCTTTCTGATTTCCGCGTCGAGCTGTTTCTCTTTTAATACGATTGCTTTATCCGCAAGTTCCGATTCTTTTTCTTTCTTGGCTATATCCGCTTCTGTTTTTGCAATTTCTATAGTCTTTCTCTGGTTTTCCTGCTGAATGGAATACGCCGCGTCCGCAGCCGCCTTTTTGGTGTCCGCCTGAACTTTGAGTTCTGCCTGCTGAACGGAAAGAGCGGTGTTTTGTTCCGCGATTTTCTTTTCCGCCTCAACCTTTACGGCGTTTGCCTCTTCCTGCGCGTGAGAAGTCGCGATGGCGATATCCCTTTGAGCGTTGGCTTTTGCGATCTGCGCGTTCTTGCGGATTTGTTCGACGTTGTCGATACCCATGTTCTCGATTGTTCCCGCATTATCCTTGAAGTTCTGAATGTTGAAGTTTACAACTTCGATTCCGAGTTTCTCCATGTCGGGAACGACGTTTTCGGTTATCTTTTTGGCAACGCCCTGTCTGTCCTGAACCATTTCTTTAAGCCCGACCGATCCCACGATTTCACGCATGTTACCTTCCAGAACTTGCGTTACGAGGCTTACGAGTTCGTCCTGCTTCATTCCGAGCAGAGATTCCGCCGCACGCTTTAAAAGCTCGGGGTTAGAGGAGACTTTGACGTTTGCAACGCCGTCCACGTTTACGTTGATGAACTCGTTTGTCGGCACGGCTTCGCTTGTTTTAACGTCAACCTGCATAACTCTTAACGAGATTTTATCCACCCTTTCGAAGAAAGGCATTCTCCAGCCCGCCTTACCTATAAGGATTCGCTTTTTGCACGGACCCGAAATTATGTAAGCCGTATCCGGAGGGGCTTTAAGATACCCCGAAATCAGAACTATCAGAACTACTGCTGCAACGACGACTATTAACGCTATCGCCCACGTCGGCATAATTGTTACCTCCTGCCATAATAATATTACCGAAAGAGGAGTGTTTATGAAAAAAGACTTTTACGGCATACGTTCCGTAAAAGTCTCAAAAAACCATTGTTTAGTTTTACGGCACCGGAAAACTTATTTTTCGTCCTGACGATACCGTAACATGACCGTCGTAACCCCGACGAGCCACGTTTTTACTCCCTTTCAGTGTCTGTATTATAGCATATTCTTTTTCCGATGTCAAGGGTTTAACCGAATTTTCATCGGATATGGTCACGATATGCGTTTCGGGGGGCAGAATATAATTTTTAATCATATTTTTAATAAAAGATATTGCCGTGTTCACATAACTGTTTTACAATACACTTGAATAAACATAAAGCATATGCCGTAACAAGCGGCTAAGCGGAAGTTTAAAATTTGCCGTCGCGTTGATATCCGAAGGCGAAGAAGGAGGGTTTATGAGTTTTTTGAAGCTTGATAATGTCGGAAAAGTATACAAATCGGGCGAAATCGAGGTCGAAGCGCTGAAAAACGTTTCGTTCGAGCTGGACGAGGGCGGATTTGCGGTTATTCTCGGAAGTTCGGGCGCGGGGAAGACCACGCTTTTGAATCTTCTCGGCGGAATGGATTTCGCCACGAGCGGAAGCATAGTTCTCGACGGAAAAGACGTTACGAAGCTCGATAAAAAAGGGCTTTGCGATTATCGTCGGGGCGACGTGGGTTTCGTTTTTCAGTTTTATAATCTTATGCCGAATCTCACCGCGCTCGAAAACGTGGAAATCGCAGTGGAAATCTGCAAAAATCATCTTCCCCCCGAGGACGCTTTAAAAGCCGTCGGGCTTGAAAACAGGCTCTCGAATTTCCCTGCCCAGCTTTCGGGCGGCGAACAGCAGAGGGTATCCATCGCCCGCGCGCTTGCCAAAAACCCAAAGCTTCTTTTGTGCGACGAGCCTACGGGCGCGCTCGATTACGTTACGGGCAAAAAGATTTTAAAGTGCCTTTACGACGTTTCGAAAGAACGCGGAAAAACCGTTATCGTCGTAACGCACAATCAGGCGCTTAAAGACATTGCGGACAAAGTTTTTTACATCAAGAGCGGAATGATAGAAAAAACCGTCGTAAATCCGAACCCGAAATCGGTTGACGAAATCGAGTGGTGAAATGAAAACTTACCTGAAAACCGTGAGGAGAATGTTCAAAAAGAACATCTCCCGCTTCATATCGATTATTTTCATAGTTCTTATCGGCGTGAGCCTTACTTCGGGCGTAGGCTCGTCGACGGGTAAGATAAAAGATTCCGCAAACGATTTTTCGCTTACCCGAAACGTGAGCGATATCATCGTAAAAGCAAAGACGGAAGAAGGGTTTTCCGAAGCGCAGATAACTGCTTTAAAGGACGAATACGGCGAAGAAAACGTAAACTTCGGAATGTCGTTCGACGCGTATATAACGGTGAACGGCGAAAAACGGCTTACGAGATTTTATTTTTCGGACGATATAACCGCGCGGACGGTCAATAAGTTCGTCGAATCCGACGAAGAGGCTCTCGCCGTTTCGGAGGACGATATCGCCGTGTTTGCCGAAAAGGCGGACGATAAGATAAAGGGCTATACCAGGGGCGACAAAATAACCGTAGATTATAAAGACGTCTTTTTGCAACTTGCCGACCAGAACGACATGGTTATAGAAGATTGGCAGATGTCTTTTATAAACACGTTACAACCCGTAACTCTCACCGTAACGAAAATCGTCGAAGACCCGCTTGTTTTCGCAAAGGGCGGCGAGCCGAGCTTTTTAAACGGCGAGGATATGAAAATTCCGGATACAATCGTGCCGACGGATCTTATATGCGTCGACGATATTTTGTATCTTCCTTATTCCGCAATGCCGCTAATGCAGGCAAAAACCGACAT
>JAJWOJ010000188.1:3525-4752 GCA_021635425.1 Clostridiales bacterium
TTTTCTCCGGTTCTTACGATAAAACCGTTGCGGAAGAGAAGGAGAAAATTATCGGAATGTTAGCGGCGGCGGACGAAAAGACGAATGCGGAAATCGAAAAAAACGTCGCGTTTGTAACGCTTGCCGAAAATTACAGTTTTAAATCGCTGTATTCCTATGCGGATAAAATCAGCGGGCTTTCGATAGTGCTTATGGCGGCGTTCGCGTGCATAACCGCGCTCGTTGTTTTGTCCAACGTCACTCGTCTTATCGATGAAGAACGCGCGCAGACGGCTTGTCTTATCTCTCTCGGTTATTCGGCGGCGGGTATTATTCTGAAATACGTTTTGTTCGTTCTGACGGCAACTGCCGTCGGCGGGTTTGCGGCTTATTTCGTAGGCGTCGGGCTTTGCTCGTTTATTTACCTCGTATTCGATTACAGCTTCGTGATGCCTCCCGAGTCGGCGGTGTTCGGCGTTACGTTTTTCATAATAACTTTGGCGATAATAGTTTTCGCGGCGGTCGCGGCGACGATTCGCGCCGGGCTTAAAACGGCGGGAGAAACCCCTGCCGACCTTCTTAAACCAAAGTCGCCCGCGTCGGGAAGAAAAGTTATTATCGAAAAAATACCGTTTATATGGAACAGATTGTCCTTTAAATACAAATCCACCGCGAGGAACGTTTTAAGGTACAGAAACAGATTCATAATGACGGTCGTGGCGGTCGCGGGGTCGATGGGGCTTGTCATGGCGGGGCTTGCGCTTCTCGATATGTGCCTTTTCGGCGATTTCGGCAACGCGTCGATTGCGTGGCTCGCGGTCGTAATAGTCGTGTTCGCCGCGCTTCTGACTCTTACGGCGATTTACACGATAACCAACATTTCGATAAGCGAAAGAACGCGCGAGATCGCAACGCTTATGGTTTTGGGGTATTACGACGGAGAAGTGTCGGGGTATATTTACCGCGAAATTTACATCGACGCCGTTGTCGGGATAATTTTCGGCTACGGCGTGGGCGCTGTTCTTATGAGCATAATTTTTGCCATAATGGGCTTCGGAAGCCTTGGCGGAGTTTCGTGGTACGTATGGCTCGTTTCGCCCGTCGCGGTGTTGTTCTTCACTTTTCTGGTAACGTTGATTTTGAGAAAACGTATAATATCGATAGATATGAACGCGAGCTTAAAAGCCCTCGAATAAACTTTCATTAAATCGTAAACACGCGGCAATAAGTCGATTAACGGCTTATTGC
>JAJWOJ010000189.1:0-2851 GCA_021635425.1 Clostridiales bacterium
TCTTTTCACCTCTGCATGTTTTTATTTTTTTCGGTATATCCGAAAACGTAATTCCCCGCCGGCAATTTTAAATTTTTCGTTTCGCCCGCCCCGCAGAAAACCGAAAGCCCGTTAACGGAAAGGTCTTCCGCGCTTTTCAGCCTTACGTCTGCGGTAAGCCCGCTCGGAATCTCCGCGGTTATTCCCGTATTTTTGCCGTCGCGGGTTATCTCCACGCGGATTTTTCCGAACAGAGTTTGCTTTTCGACCGAAGTTTTCCCGATTTCGGAAAACTTCGGAGCGATGATTACGTTTCCTTTATAAAGTTCGGAAAGGTCAAGCCCCGCGCCGTACTTTATTATTCTCGATACGACGCTCGAAAACATCGGATGACAATGCGAAAGATCTCCTCCGCCTTTAACTATTTCGTCGCCTCTGCCCGTTCTGTAATCGGGCCATTTTTTCGACCAATGCTCGGAAAGGGTCGTTTCCCCCGAAAGCATCTGTTTAAACGACGGGAAGCCTTCTGCCGTAAGCAGTTTATACGCGATGTCTTCCATTCCGTTTTCGCAAAGACAATCGATTAAAAGCGGCGTGGATATTATACCCGTATCGAATTTATAACCGTTTTTTTCGTATGTTTCGCGTATTTTCTTTTTAACTCGTTCCTTATGTTCTACGGGAACTATCCCGAAAAGCAGCGGGATAACGTTTTCGCCCTGAACGCCCTGCGAATAGATCGCACGCTTTTTATCGAAAAATTCTTCGTTGATAAGATTTTTCACGCTACGCTTAAGGTCGGAATAAGTTTTTTCTTTTTCGGAAACACTCAGTTCGCGTGCGAAAAACACCAGCAAATCGCACGCTTTGTAAAGACACAACGTCCCCATGTAACGCGCGCCGAAAACCGACATTTCGGGCGACAGCCAATCGCCGAGAAGCCAGCCGACTCCGCCGTTCGTTTTTTCGCCGTAAAGTTCCTTATAAAGATAATTTACCCATCTTTCGACTGCGGAAAACGATTTGCGGATATATTCCTTGTCACCCGTCATTCTGTAAAGCTCGTCCGGAACTTTTGCAACGGCAAAGCTCCACGCATAGCCCCCTCCGCCGTTTATGCACGGCACGGTGTAAGGTATAAACCCGTCTTTACTCTGCGAAAGAATAATGTCGTCGAGCCATTTCGAATAAAAGTTTATTCCGTCGAAAAGGTATAATACCGTTTCGCAGACGATTTGTCCGTCGCCCGTATACGCGCGCTTTTCTCTGTGCGGACAATCGGTTAAAAGCCCGCTTCTGAAATTGTCTTTAAGCGTTAAAACGCTTTTTTCGGTAATCTCTTCGAATATCTCTTCCGAACACGTAAATTTAAGGTCTTCGCGGATATCGCCGCTTATAAAAAGCGATTTCATGCCGCTTATTTCGAAATTTCCGTCGCTTTCGGCAGACAGATAACGATAACACCGCCAGGAAAACATCGGTTTTATCTCGTCCGTCCCGCCGCTTAATATATATTCGGATTTCTGAACTATCACGTGCCTGGTTTTAAGCTTTTCGTCGTAATCCGACCACAGCGAGGTGTTCGGGTTCAATTCGCCATTTTCGTTTAAACATTCGGCAAAATTCAGAACGAGTTTTTTCCCTTTCTCTCCTTTGACCTTAAACCGAGGCGCGCCCGAGTGATTATATCCGAAGTCGTAAATAATTCTGCCCTCTTCACGGGTTTCTTTCAAAGGGGTTATTTCTCTTATTATTTTATCCGCTCCGAGCGCGGGAAAAACAAACCGCCCCGTTTTCCCCTTCGATAAAACGCATTTTTCCTCTTTCCCGTCTTCTCCGTCCGTGAAATCGACGAAATCTCCGTTAAAAAGCGAAGACTTCCCGTTTTTCTTTTTCACCCGTGCGGATTCGTCGCTCGCGGCGATTATTTCCGCGTTTTCGCCGTCGCCGCATATTATCTCGAAAATCGCTTTCTTTTCGCCGTAAGAAACGAACGGTTCTTCTGTTTTATCGAGATTTCTGTAATACCCGTCGCCGACGACGATTTCAATGATATTTGAGCCGTCTTTTATAAGATTGCCAACGTCGTAAACGTTCGCGCAGACCCTGTAACCCTCCGATTTAAAAATAAGCGGATTATCGGCGTTTTTTCTTTCCGAATAATCGGAAACGAGAGGGAGAAAATATCCGTCCGTTATCTTTGCGCCGTTTAAATACGCGTCGTAAAAACCGAGTCCGCATATAAACGCGCGATAAGTTTCCTCTTTTTTCTTCACCTCGAAAGTTTCGGAAAAAACAAGCGCGAAGTCGTCGTCGGTTTTTGCCTTAACCCACTTCGCCTTTCGGGGCGTAAACGCCGTGACGAACTCTCCCGAACTTCTCGCTACCTCGTTCTTTCCGAGATAAGCGATCGCTTCGTAGTGATATCTCGTATTTTCCGAAAACGCGATATCCGGGCGCAGAACAGGGAAAAACCCGCATTTTATTTCTTTTTTATATATAACCCTGCCCGCTTTGCTTATCGAAAAAACAAAGCCGTCCGCTATTCCGCCGCTCACTTCGGCAGAAAACCACACGTCGTCGCGGTCTGCCGCCGCAGGATTTATCTTATTGTCGCATTTTATCACGATTTCCATAATTGCATTTAAATTATAAACCCCGAGAGCGTTTTTTTCCTTACTGATATTGATAATATTTTTGCTCTATTTTGATATTTTGGTTGACATCGGCGTTTCCCGATGATAAAATTAAAACATGACAAACACTATCTGGCATTTAAACGACTGGCTCACCTCGCCGTCCGTTCCGTTTTTCACCAAAACCACCGGAAATCAGGACGACGCCATGCACGATCACACGTTTTTCGAGATAT
>JAJWOJ010000189.1:2861-4716 GCA_021635425.1 Clostridiales bacterium
ATTTTATATGCTCGAAGGGGCGATCGGGCATATAATAAACGGTAAAAGCGAAACGCTTTCGAAAGGGGAAATTTACTTTCTGAAGCCGAGCGACACTCATTGCTTTCTGAGGGATCCGAACAATCGCTCGAGGCACAGAGACGTCATCATCCGCGCCGTTTTTTTCCGCCAACTCTGCGATTTTATCGACCCTAATTTATACAGCGACTTCATGAGCGGGAAATTGCGTTATAAATTTTCTCTTTCTGAAAAGGAACTCGAAATTTTCGAAGAGCGGCTCGGAAAGATATCCGGGCTTCTCGCAACGGAAAGGAAAAACGAAAATCTTATCATGGCTCACGCCAAAGCCGTATGCCTGCAACTTCTCACTATTCAGCTGGATTCGAGGGAAAACGCGCAAATCGTCCGTTCGGAATGGTTCAATTCCCTCCTTAATCGTTTTAACGACGCCGAATGTCTCGTTTCGGGGCTTGATTACGTCCTTAAACCGTTCTTTTATTCTCACGAACATATCTGCCGCGTTTTTAAAGACAGAACGGGCATGACCCTTACAGACTATCTCAATCTTAAACGGCTCGATCACGCCGCGGACAGGCTCGCTTATACGAAAAAAAGCATTCTGGAAATATCTATGGAATGCGGGGTAAGCTCGCTTTCGTATTTCAACAAAATATTCAAACAGCGTTACGGCGTAACCCCGTCGCATTTCAGAAAACGATTATTCACGCCTTCCGAGCTTCCCGCTTGGTCGGAAGTCACGACGGACGCAGATTAGCCGCAAAACTCTTCTTCGCGCCGCAATCGACACGTCGGCGAAGGCGTTATACGACAAAAGGTCTTATAAAAAGATTGTCTATCTTCTTCTTATAAGACCTGTTGTTTGCGATTTTTATATGTTTTATTTTATGGCGTATTTTATAGCGTATTTTGTAGCGTATTTTGTAGCGTATTTTATAACGTATTTTACAGCGTGACGCCCGTTTTGTAAAAGGCTATCTCTCTTATATCTTCGCTTTTACACTTCGTTTCGCCGCTAATTGCCGCGATAATCGACTTATAGAGGGCTTTTTCGTCCATTCCGTACGCATTGAAATCGATCCAGTTGTTCTTTTTCTCCGCCAGAAAATCGTTCGTCGAAATTTTGAACGTCGGGACGAACGTCGAAAACGGAGTTCCTCTGCCGGTTGTAAAAAGCACTATCTGACATCCGCTTGCGGCGAGAGCCGTTGCCGCTATAAGGTCGTTACCCGGGGCGTTCAACGTTGACACGCCTTGCTTTTTGACCTGTTCGCCGTAAGAAAGCACGTCCACGATTTTCGTACTTCCCGCCTTTTCCACGCATCCGAGCGATTTTTCTTCCAACGTCGTTATGCCGCCTTTTTTATTGCCCGGGCTGGGGTTTTCGTACACGGGAAAGCCGTTATCCGTGTAAAACTTTTTGAAATCAACAATCATTTCGCGGTACTTTTCATACACTTCACGGCTTTCGCATTTATTCATCAAAAGTTGTTCCGCGCCGAACATTTCGGGTACTTCGGTGAGGATCGCCGAACCGCCCTCTTCTATTATTCTGTCCGTAATTTTCCCCACAAGCGGGTTAGCGGTAAGCCCGGAAAACCCGTCGCTTCCGCCGCATTTTAGTCCGATGCAAAGTTCGCTTACGGGTACGTCCTCGCGTTTAAGTTTGCTTGCCTTTTCGCAGAAGCCTTTGAGTATTTCAAGTCCGTATTCTATCTCGTCGTCTACGTCCTGACAGTTGAAATACGCGATATTATCTCTGCCGAACGGCTCGAGATATTTCTTTATTCCGTCAAGCCCGTTGTTCTCGCAGCCAAGCCCCACGAACAGCACGAAA
>JAJWOJ010000190.1 GCA_021635425.1 Clostridiales bacterium
TTGCAAATATAGCATATAAGACCTTGACAAAAGGATATAATAATAGTAAAATAGAACTACTTAAGGAGATATATTTTATGTTAGTAAATTTCAGATTTAAGAATTTCAGGTCGTTTTACGAAGAAACTTCCATGAGTATGGAAGCAACCAAAGACGACGCCATGCGTGAAATCAACACGTTTTTCATTGACGAAAAAATTATGCCCAAAAGTGACGGTGAGTTGTTAAAATCTGCCGTTATTTTCGGAGGAAACGCTTCGGGTAAGTCAAACGTTATAAAAGCACTGGCGTATATGAAGAACGTTATAATATTATCAGCATCACAACTTCCTATCGTTCAGCAAAACGAAACGTTTGCCTTTTACAAAAACGCAACGGAAGAAGACAGCCTCTTCGAAGTAGAATTTATCTTCAACAATATTTTTTATAAGTATGGATTTGTCCTTAACGCCGGTTCGGTAAAAGAAGAATGGCTTGAAAAGCGAGTTGAAAGATTGACCCCCGTATTCAGAAGAAGTAAAAAAGGGTTAGACATCGTCGGTTCTGATAAGGCGGCTGCAAAGCTTATAAATCTCGCTCCTAACGCGTTGTTCCTTTCCGTCGGTAAAAACTTTCATCTCGAAATAATGCCTGCATTAAACGATGTAATGGCGTGGTTTCAAAATTTATTGATAGTATTCGAAAATAACGCCAACAGTTTAGATATTTACACGATGGAAGGCGGCAAATATAGAGAAAAAGCGCTTAAAATCTTGAAGCTTGCGGATATCGGCATAAGAGATATTAAAGTAAAAAAAGATAAACTTGTGAATATGGCCGATATAAACGACGTGTTAAGGTTTAATACGCAATTGCAAATTCAGCCCGCTTCTATGGGGCAACTTAAACAGGAAGAAAACAGCCTTTTCAATATAGATATTCTTACAGAATTCGACGTGTTCGATGAAAATACTAAAAAGAGCGTTGCAAAAAAAGATATATTGTTGTTCAAAGACAGAGGATTCAATTCGGAAGGAACGGAAAGGTTGTTGTGCTATCTCGGGTGGATGCTTGCCGCATTAGACCAAGGAAGAGTCATACTTATCGATGAAATCGACGCTAAATTACATTTTCTTGTCGCCGATTATTTAATAAAGTTATTTAACTCCATAGATAACAATCCTAAAAATGCTCAACTTATATGCACCGCTCACAACGTAATGTTGATGGATGAAGATTTGCGCCGCGATCAGATATATTTTACGAGTAAAAACGAATACGGCGAAAGTTCTTTAGCGGCTTTGTCCGATTATAAAAACGTCAGAAAAGAGAATTTATTCAGTAAAAGATATTTGGCGGGTTTTTATTCAAAATTGCCCGACATGAACCGTGAATGGTGAGGTGTCGGTATGGCAAGAAGACAGAACCTGATAAATCAAAGAAGTAAATTTTATATAATCACAAACGGCAAAGAAACGGAATGCAACTATTTCAATGCGTTAAAATCCAAGAAAAGCACTTATGACGTAAGCGTGATTTTCGCAAACAATGACCCGATAGGGCTTGTGCAATACGCGCAGGACTATCTGACCGAATCTAATCAGGTGTGGGTAGTTTTCGATATTGATTCCACCTATGAAGAAAAACGGTTAGTGCCGGCAATCAAACTCGCTCAAACAACGGGTGTCAAATATGCTTTTTCTAATCTTGCATTCGAAGTGTGGTTGATTTCTCATTTCAGAAAATGCGAGCAATCGTTGGATACCGACGGACACAAACGCCTTTTGGATGAATATCTAAACGATAAAAGGAAAGGACTTACATATGAAAAAGCCGACGAAGAATCGCTGCGCAAATATTTTATTCCCTATTACAAGACTGCGGTAAACAATGCGAAAATAGTTTACCAAAAGAAAATGGTCGAGCACGAAAACCGTTACGGCTCAAATTCTCAACCGAGAATTTGGGAATGGAATTCTTGCACGACCGTATATAAGTTGGTTGAAGCTTTAAGACTTTCAGAATAAACCTTACAAACAGAAAATTGTAGCGCAAAATCTCTTTTTCTGAATAACGATCCCCTGAGAGTTATAGACTTAGCGCAATATTTCAATGACAATTCTGACATTGATAGATCAAGATCCTTTTCAAAACCAATCTGCGACTCTGAAAAACAACCTTAATAATTCCGCAATCGCTTTGATAAAATCTAGGATAAAACCAATGGAGTAAAATATGGATATAACAACAGTTTCCAAGCCTAGTAACTGGCCTCAGAATAATAGAGAAAGTAATCTTGAAAGTATATATAACTGTTTCCATGCCTTTCTCAATGATCCTAATTACAAAAACAAAGAATTATTGTTTGCCTTACTTAATGTAACCGATATCAATTCTATAAATGAACTTGGACTTGTCCATATTTGTGATTACGAAATCGCTTTGATCAATGAGCTATATTTGCAGGCAACGGTACACAATTGTGTGAGTTTAAAAGCCTACTTATATGGGCATATTGCGAGATATACTCGACTTCATAAAATGTTTTACAATATGAACATATTTACCGGCGCATATGTCGATTTTGAAATAAAAGAATACCTTGGATTAACAGTACAATTAAAACTTTTTTATGCTTGTTACGCTGATTTTAATAGCAGAAAAGACAGATGCTTTGCAGATTCTATTATTGACACAGTAAAAACTATTTTTTGTAATACATCAGACAGCCAAATAAAAGACGAAATTTGTTATGGCTATAATATGCTGATTTATGATTTAAGCTTTGTCGATTCAATTGTTCTGTGTCCATACCTAAAATTTGACAGACCGGAATTAAAACGTTTATTTGAATTGTCTGCATACTTAAACAAAGCACTCCACAACGATATAAGCCAACGCCCATTAAAAGGTATAATAAAATTATCGCTTAAACAATGGGTATTAAAATCACGAAACAATTACGATATGGGTTTATTATATAAGTCAATATCAGTTCAGAATTCATTAAAAGCATTTCACAATCATCAAGTTTGGATGAGCAAAACCCAAAAACTAAACGATAAACGAGAACAAAAAGCCGTAAAAGAATTATTTAGTAAAAAAAATTGGCTGAATTATAGTTGGGCAAAAAAGGTTAGCATACGAGAGTTAAATAATTGTTTTGTGTGTTCGTTTACAAAAATTAAGCCTGACAAAAAAATGAAGAATAAATATGGTGGCATTACTTATGGTTATAAAACAGACAGAATTGCAGATATTCTTGCTCCCATAGTTATAAAAAATACAATACCAATGTTTGATTTGGTTGCTTGTTATGATATTTTGTATGATAAAGAAGAGTTTAAAGATGAAATTAACTTTTTGTGCCAACTCATTGATTTGTACGATTTGAACGATACTCAAAAACTAAGTTTTTTTGACAAAATAATGGAATACTGGTATTTTTCTTTTAAGGATAAAAAATGGGAATCCGAACAAGAGCGCCGTTATCAATTATTTATTTTTGACCATACAGAATATGCCGATTTGGTTATAGAAAACGATTTCTTGAAAATCAAATCGAGCCTATATCTTTACCCTGATTTTATTTTAACTGATAATGATATGATAAAGTCAAGAATCAAATTTAACCTTGACACTAAACGTAAAGCAACCGCATTAAGGGAATATGTTTATTGCGAAAATTGCTGTCAATCGAATTTTGCGGAAAGTTTTTATAAAAAATGCCCTATATGCGGTTCAAACAAATTGCTAAAAAAAGAACCGGAGCGATAGATTTAACTTTATACGGTTAGTATTTAATCATCCATAAATCACAACATATCTTCGGCACATTTTTATGAAGTATTCAAACACCGTGGATTGCGTGCGAGACAGAATTCTGCCAATTTCAGGATAACTCAACCCTTTCTATGCGGCATTCCAAAGCAATACTCATAATTTTCCGTCAAATGGATCGGATGCTCGATTGTGGGTATGAAAAATCGATTCAGATAGTAAAGAGCGCTTATTGACGAAATCGATCCCGTTGCCGTAGTTATTTGGCTGCATAGCGCGAATATGTTATAACCCATTTGAAAGTCGGTCGATATTTTAACTTACTTTCAAACGATGCTATAAAAATGGATAGAATTAAACGGGAAAGCTACTTAAACAAATTGATTAACCGCAAAGAAAACGGTTTAATAAAGGTAATTACGGGTGTAAGCAACATCAATCGCAATGCGAAATAGACTTTGTCGTGAATGACGGTATGAATAAATATTATATTCAATCCGCGCTCAACATCGACGATAAAAACAAAGAAAAAACCGAACTCCTTCCGCTGCTGTCGACTCGCGATTTCTTTAAAAAAGTCATTATTTCCAAATCACGCGTAAAACCGTGGGTTGACGATAATGGAATAATTCATATCGGTTTTTACGATTTTTTGTTGGACAAAGACTGTTTACGATAAAGTTAATGATGTAAAATTCGGGAGCGATTTTGGGAGTAAATCAGGGAGTAAAAACCGAAAATCATCGAAAATCGCTGTTTTTGCGTTAAAATTGCTTAATTTTATATCTTTTTTGGGAATGAATGACGGACTCTGACTCCGTCATCCGGGAGTTCAAATCTCTCCACCCCAGCCAAACAAAAAGAACAGGCTTCTGCCTGTTCTTTTTGTTTTACTTGCGAAGCGGTTAAAGAGAGATTTGAACTAAGAGCGACGCCGCCAGGCGG
>JAJWOJ010000191.1 GCA_021635425.1 Clostridiales bacterium
TTCCGAGAATATCAACCATAGGTTTATAGGCAACTTCTAATAGTTTTTTGTTATAAGTAGTTGTATGGTGGTATAATGGATTGAAAAATTTGGTTTTCTATGCTATAATATAAAGGCAAAATATATTTTTGGGGTTTTAGTATGAGCGAGATTAAATTCACAGAATCCAGTCTTGAAGTTGCCATAATAGAACAATTGACTGAATTGGGCTACGACTATGCCATTGATACTGATCAATGGAGTCTATCTCGTTCGCTTGATTCTTTTATAAATGAAGAATTGTTGCTTGATAGACTTACTGCCATCAATCCGGGCGTTAAAACTGATATTTTGGAACAGGCAATCGCTAAGCTCAAAAACATTGATAATCCGTCTTTGTTTGAACGTAATCATATTGTTCATAAGTGGTTGACAGACGGCATACAGGTTGAAGACTATCATAGCGACGTAAACCCGCTTATTCGTTTTATTGACTTTGACCACATAAAAAACAATGTGTTTCAAGTCGCAAATCAGTTAAAATTTAAGGAGAGCCGTAATCTTCGTATCCCTGACGTTATTCTTTTTGTCAACGGAATCCCCCTTGTCATATTTGAGTTAAAATCCATTGAATACAATGAGGACACCTTTATCGAAAGAGCCTATGAACAATTAGGACGTAACGGCGAGGCGGACGGCTATCGTTTTGATATACCTACACTTTTCAACTACAATGCATTTCTCGTTATCAGCGACGGGGCAAATAATAAGGTGGGAACGCTAACAAGCGATATTACTCGCTACAACGAATGGAAAAGTATTGACGGTGAAGCTGGTTATAAGAAAAACTATGCGTATAAACTTGATGTTTTGCTTGAAGGCTTGCTTAAACCCGAACGCCTTTTAGACGTAATCAAAAACAACCTTTTCTTTATGAATAGCGACAAGGAAAAGCCCGTCAAAATTCTTTCGCAATATCATCAATACTTCGGTGTAAAAAAGGCGTATGATAGCATAAAACATTCGTTAAAACCACAGGGAGATGGTAAAGCGGGTATTGTTTGGCATACACAAGGTAGCGGCAAATCGTTTACTATGGTTATGTTGGCGCATAAACTCATAACCGACCTTGAAATGAAGAACCCGACCATTGTTGTTTTGACAGATAGAAACGATTTGGATAATCAGTTATTCGGAACGTTTTCAAATGCAGCTGAGTTTTTAAGAACACGTCCTGTGCAAGTTGAATCGAGAGAAGATTTGCTTGAAAAAATAGGCTCGATAAAAGAAGGCGGTATTATATTTACCACTCTTCAAAAATTTGACAAAAACAATATTGTTCCGAATAAACGAACAAATATCGTTGTTATTTCCGACGAGGCACACCGTTCTCAATATGGCATTGATGAGCAAATCGTTTACAAAAAGAATCCCGACGGCACGTTTACGTCAATTTCTAAATACGGTTATGCTAAATATATAAGAGATGCTCTTCCTGAGGCAACCTATATCGGTTTTACGGGAACGCCTGTTGAATCGGGAGATCATTCAACTTCCGCAATATTCGGTAAAACTGTTGATACATACGATATGACTCAATCGGTAGAAGATGGTTCTACTGTAAAGATTTTCTATGAAAGCAGACTCGCTAAAGTTTGGCTTGATGACGGTAAGCTAAAGGAAATCGATAAATACTACGACGATCTCGCAAATCAGAACGTATCCGACGACGTTATCGAAGAATCCAAGTCAAAATGGTCTTCAATGGAAGTCATTATCGGGGATGACGACAGATTACATTTGCTTGCAAGCGATATTCTAAAACATTACAACGAAAGAAAAGACGTTCTGAACGGCAAAGCAATGATTGTTTGTATGTCGAGAAAAATCGCCGCTAAATTGTATTATCAGATTATCGGACTTGCACCGGAACTTAAAGAACAAATTGCACTTGTCGTTACTGAGAGCAATAAGGATTCCGAAGAAGAACGCAAACTTTTCAAAGATAAAGCCTATCGCGAAAACGCAACTAAAGAATTTAAGCGCAAGGACGGAAGCATCAAAATTGCAATCGTCGTCGATATGTGGCTTACAGGATTCGATGTAACCGACCTTGACGTTATGTATATTGATAAGCCGATGAAAGGACACAATCTTATGCAGGCTATAGCCCGTGTAAACCGCGTAAACGTAGGAAAAGAAAGCGGATTGATTGTTGACTATATCGGCATTAAAAGGTCACTTGAAGAGGCGTTAAATACTTATACGGCGAGAGATAAAGAATTAAACCTTAGAGATATTCAGGATACTGCCAAATCCATACTTGAGGAAAAGCTCTCTATTCTCGACGAAATGTTTTTCCACGTTGACAAGAAGGGCTTTTTCGGTGGAACAAATTCTGTCAGGCTTAAAGCAATACAGAACGGCGCAGATTTTGTCCTTTCGACAGAAGATATAAAGAAGGCTTACCTACAACTTACAAAACAACTTAAAGACGCTTATGTGGTGGCTATCGGAATTCTTGATGAGGACTATAAAAAGAAAGTTTTGTATTACTTGGCAGTCCGCCACTTTGTTCAAAAGGTCGAACGTGGCAATTTGCCGACTAATATCACGCCCGAAAGTATCAATAAGCACGTTGAAGAGTTGATTGCTGAAGCAATTAAGGGCGACGAGGTCGAAATTCTCACAAAAGTTGAAGATACCGAACAAAATCGCGATATTTGGGATCTGCTGAGCGAAGAAAAAGTCGAAAAATTAAGACAATCTCAGCCCCCGCACGTTTTCATTAAAATTATGGAACGACTTCTTAAAGAGGTGGTCAGAGAGTATCGCGGATATAACCTTGTCAAATCGAAAGAATACAGCGAAAGACTTCGTAAACTTTTGGAAGCATACAATACACGAGAAGATGATCTCAAAACAGACATGACAATTGTCGGCTTAATTGCGTTCTCGCAGGAAATGGTTGAAGATGAAGCATACGCCAAGAAAAACAACCTTACGGGGCGTGAACGTGCTTTCTATGACGCATTGGTGGCAAATAAGAGTGCCGTTGAACTTATGTCAGATGATATTTTGCGTGTTATGGCGATGGAACTTAAAACAATCGTCGAAGAATACGCAACGGTTGATTGGTCAAAGAAAAAGGACACTCGCGCAAAAATGCGTATGCAGATTAAAAGGCTTTTGAAAAAATATAACTACCCGCCTGATTATACCGAAGAAGCAATTTCTCGTGTCGTTGATCAAGCCGAATTTATGATGTAACTAAATATAACATAAGAAAAAGCAAGCAAATCTTAAAAAGGTTTGCTTGCTTTTTTAATACAGCTCGTAATCGCCTGAATATAGGTTCATATAAGGCTTGTTGTGCTTTGCCGCATATAATAAAGCGTTGTATGCTCCGCCGTAGTGAGTGTTGACGTAAGCGAAAACATAATCTGCCTGCTTAACCATCCATTCGTTACGCTTTGATATTGCAAATTTCAACGGTGTTCGCTCTAATTCGGGATAAAGTATTTCGTCGTATTCTTTTTCGATGTAATCTTTTCGCTCGTCGAGCCATTTGTTCAAATACGGGGTAACGAATATTATTTTGGCGTTGGGATGACTTATTTTATACTGTTTCGCACAATTTTTAGCGAGAGCGTCAAAATTGCCATATCCGCCAAGATAAAAATCAACGTCGTTCCCTTTTGTGATTTTTTCTATCTGTTCTAATAGTCTTTTCTCGTCAATGTCGCTGTATATGGTCGAAGAATGACCGAAAAACGTAATTACCACGATAACCCCTCCGCAAACTATGGAAGTATACTTACTTAATTATAGCACAATCCCCGACTAAAAGCAATATTAGGGAAGTATCCATTCTTATTAAAAATTTCGAAATGGATATAATATTTATGAAAGTATTCTTCCGTATGTATTCTTTCGGAGGTGGTAAAAGTGACAGTCAATGACGCTGTGGCAAAAAGAGTAGTAAATCTGCTCGCTGAAAAGAATATGACACAGTATCGTCTGGAACAAAACTCCGGCATACAACACGGTCATATGCAGTGGATAATGAGCGGAAAAAGCAAAACGGTTACATTATCAACCGTAATGATGCTTGCAAATGGTTTTGGAATGACCGTTCTCGAGTTTCTTGATGACGATATGTTCCTGTATGAAAACCTTGAAGTAGAACAATAAAATCGAGTTGGTTAGTATCACTACCCAACTGCACAAAAAAAGCCGAGAGTGTTTGCTCCCGGCTTTTCGTTTGCTTTGAGTTGATTTTTAGTTGTTTGGAATATAGATTTTCTCGCCGACTTTTACGGCTTTATAGGTCGTGCCGCCTATTGTCTTTTCGAGATATTCAGGCTTACCGTCCGCATGAGCGCGCAAGATAAATTTATCGGGTTCTTCTTCGGTCAACTTGTCGATATTTATATCAATAAACTGTTCGTCGCTCGATACTTCGAGTATTTTTAATCCGCGCTTGATTAGATCGGCGGAAAACTGCCATATCTTTTCAAACATTCCGTATGTATCCATAATGATGCAAAAGTCGTGATTCGGTTCGTAAGCAGTAATTCTGAAATAATTTGTCATTGTATAATCTCCTTTGCGGTTACGCCGCTATTTGTTTTAGTTTTCTGTTTGCGTAAGGCAGCCAC
>JAJWOJ010000192.1 GCA_021635425.1 Clostridiales bacterium
ATATATAATATCGTGTTCTTATGCCACTCCGCGTAGCCATATCGCTTTTCTATTTTTCTCTCGTTTAAGATATCCGCAATTTTTTGTATTCCGTTGCCTTGCAGATATAATTTGAATATCTCTCTTATAATCGCCGCCTCTGACTCGTTAATTTGCAACTCTCCGTTTACCCACTTATACCCGAAAGGCGTTCTCGTGCAATTATACTCGCCCGATTCCATTCTTTTCTTATAACTCCAACGTAAATTCCCCGATATGGTCTCGCTTTCTTTCTGCGCTGCCATACCGGGGAACGTTAAAATCATTTCCGCATTAAGTTTTTCCGTATTGATGTTTTGTTCTTCGAAATACACGCTTACGCCGATACTTTTCAGCAATCTGATTACGTTCAGCAATTCTTCCGTGTTTCTTGCAAATCGTGAAACCGACTTCGTTATAATTTTATCGACTTTCCCTCGCTTACAATCGTCAATCATCCGAAGGAATTCGTCTCGCTTATACATATCCGTGCCGCTGATCCCCTCGTCCGCGTAAGTACTTTATGGGGTACACAGTAATTACGTGGAGCGTATTTTGTTGTTTTGTTATAAAACCGAGTCGATATCGACTTTGTAAACAAGTTGTATCAGCCGCGGCGCGCCGTTCGGCGGCTCTTTCTCACCGATAATGATTTTGTCGAACAATTCCAGCATCATTTCGCGCGTTATTACCGTTACGTCAAGATACTTCTTAATGCGGCTCATAAATTCGTCGATATTTTCCCGCATGTCTTTTGCGTTTCTCAGTTCCGCTTCAAGTCCGGAAACTTCCTTCCGCAAATTCTCCTGTTCGGCAAGGTAGCGGTCGATAAATTTCATACAAAGTTCTTCGGGCATCTTCCCTAAAAGTTTATCTTCGTATGCCTTGCTCATCAGATCGTCCAGCGCGGCGATTCTCGCTCTCTTAGTCTTTATTGCCTTTGCCGTTTCTTTATCCGACTGTTCGGCAAGCATCGCGTTTCGCCTGATAAATCTTTTACGAATACCCTCTTCGTCCTCGGCTACGATTTTCGCTTTCGCTCGTATATCGTCGAGTATGATTTTATGAATCACGTCCCCGTTGATATAATGCTTCGTGCATTTATCCGCGCCGTACCGATTCCGCAATCCGCATTCATAAGTAACGATAGGTTTTTTATGTCTGCCGCCTGTCGTTCTATGGTATTCCATCGTTGCGCCGCACGTTGAACATCGCATAATTCCCGAAAGCGCGGGCGTTACCCGCTCTTTCGTTATCTTACCCGTACTCGCCGTCGCTTCGAGTTCTTTTACCTTATTCCACAGTTCGCGGCTTATAATCGGCTCGTGATTATTCGGAATAACGACTTGCTCTTCTTTCGGAACTTTTACGACCTTCTTATTTTTGTAAGAAATATGCTTCACTCTCTGCTGAACCAGATCTCCGACGTAAAGTTGCTGCGCCAATATACCTCTGACGGCCGCGGGTGACCAAAAATTATGCCCCTCGCCCGTAACCTTTTTCCCGAACTTGCGCTCGGCATACACGGCAGGAGATGAAATCCCGTCAGCCTGCAAATCCAGAGCAATCCGATACGCGCTTTCGCCTTTGGCTCGCCGTTCGAAAATCCGCCTTACCACCTGCGCCGCTTCTTCGTCTATAATCGGCGTATGATTTTTATCGTCTTTTCTCACGTAACCGTAAGGCGCTTTCGAAGCAAGATATTTCCCCGCTTGCGCGCAGGAATATTTTACCGCTCGGATTTTTTTGCTCGTATTCGCCGAATGCCATTCGTTAAAAACGTTCATAATCGGCATCATATCCATTGCCGACGTATCTTTGCTCGCAGTGTCGATTCTGTCCTCTATCGCGATAAATCGTATTCCGAACGACGGAAACACATAATCGATATACTGACCGACAAGGATATAATTTCTGCCGAAACGGGATAAATCCTTTACTACGATCGTATTGATTTCTCCCGCTTTCGCGTCGTCGAGTAAGCGTTTCACTCCTGGACGCTCGAAATTCGTACCCGAATAGCCGTCGTCAACGTATACGTCTTTTATCTCCCAGTTTTTTTCTTTTACGTATTTCGTTACGAGTATTTTCTGATTCTCGATAGAAAGCGATTCGCCCGCGCGTTCGTCGTCGCGGCTTAATCTTAAATAAATGCCTGCTATGTAATTTTTATACTGCTTAGGTTCCATGTTTTACCTCCCGAACCGAAGCAATTTTTTCACTTGCCTTTATTTTACCATATTTTTCGTAATAACTCAAGCTGTTCATACCTCGCACACTCCTTTTATTTTTCTTGATTTCAACATTTCATCGTATGCCTCCCTTTCCGCTAAAACGATTAGCGTATCGTGTATATTTTTCTTTCCGATAAAATAACTCTCCACCAAATAATCTGCCCCTTTGATACTCATCTTTACACTCGTTTTCGGTGCGGACAAGTATCCGATATCGTTTACTTCCTTCTTATTTCTCGCCACTTTTCCTCTCTTAATTTCTTATTTGTTGTCTTTTCCGTTCTACCCTTATCCTGTAAAACCCCTTCTGCTTTTCGCCGTTACGCCCTTTATTATTACTTACTCCGCATATCATTCCGGCTAACTCTATATACCATATTGCTCCCTTGTGCGTCGGCTCCGGCGATTGAAAGCAACATCACTTTCAATCGTCGGATTGTTCGTTTTTATCTCAACAGCAAAATTGCCGTCATGATCCCTTGCGCCAGCAATAATACCGGCGTCAGCCAGAAAAAGAATTTACGAAAACCGCGCTCCAAGCGTATATCTTCCCTTGCCTTATTCACTTCTTTTTGCAATTCTTCTACCTTTTTCGTAAGAGCTTTCGAATGCTCGTCTATTATAAACGCCGCGTCGTCTGCCGCTTCGGTAACTCTTTCCTTTAACAGCTCTCCCGCTTCGTCAGTCGCCTTTGCCATAGTTGTATTTACTATTTCCTGTATCTTCGTTACCGTTTCCGTTATTCTCTGAAGCGTTATCCGCATGCTCGCAAGCATATTCCGATTTTCTTCTTTCATCTCTTTCGTCAGCTTCTCTGCGTCGTCTTTCAAACTCGAGGCGAGTTCTTCGTTCATCCATTTTACGCTCCTCACTTGCCGCGTCAAGTCCGTTATTCGCGCATTCAGCTGCAAAATTAAGCCGTTGCATTTCTCGTTCGATACCGCCAAGGCTTGTTCTAATAACGCCTCCCGCGTTTCCGCCGTAAGCCGTTTTACCTCTTCGCACAGTTCCGCTGCCGGTACGTTTTCCGTTAAATCCACTTTGCTCTCCGTTATAGGCTTCGGACTTTTGCCTGTAATTCTGTTCTCCAATTCTTTTGATTACCTCGCTTTTCGTATAATTTGTTCCGAGCCGCTCCCCTCGGATAGGTTTTTGTTTGTTCGGATGCAGATAGGAATAATCCTTTCCGTCCCGCGTGATTTTTACGCCGTAGCACTTATTCAGATAGTCTTTGAACGCTTCGGGCGATTTTGTTTTCTTTACCGCTTCGGCGATAACTTCGCGCAGTTCTTCTTTCCAACTCGTACCACCTTTAAGCATAATCTTTTTCTCGACCGCCGTTCTGCTGTTCTTCCCACGCTTTCTAAAATCCGTTTCGGTAAAACCATACTTCTTGCCAAGCCTATTTGCTTCGTCTTTCATCTTCACGTAGTCTTGCTTATTAAACTGCAATTTTTTGCCCGTAATAGGATCAACGGCGTTTACGATAATATGGCTATGCACCGTTTGCGTGTCCGTGTGGGTAGCAATTACGCACTCGTAATTTTGAAAGAGTTTTGCGACTAATTCTTCAGCGTAAGCGTGTGCTTTTTCAGGCGAAACGTTATCTTGGCGCGCACACGATAATTTACAATGATAGTATTTCCGTTCGTCAAACTTATCCCCTTTACCAAAACGGCTTGCCGTTTCTTCAAACTGCTTTGCATAATCCTCGTCTTCAAAAAGATTTCTAACAGTCACTATCTTTGCTTTCTTCTCGTCGGTTACGTAAGCTATCCCGTTTTTCGGCTTTGCCTTGCTTGCGCTACACTTAAAAAGTGGCATTATCCACCTCCGATTGCAACAGATATTTTCCCGTATAACTTCTTTAATTCATCAATACAGCTTCGTATTTCTTTTTCCGTCGCTAAACCGTTATAACTGTTTCTTGTTATTTGGTTTAGATTGTTCCCCTGCCGTTTGAGTTCGGCTAAAATCTCTGTGCCGTTCTCTATCACGGTAATCGGCTTTTCGGTTATCGCACGGATTACAAACGCCGTCATCGTAAGTTTACTCTTTGCAATTGCACTATCTATTAAATTTTTCTCTTGCTCGCTTGCCCTAAAATTGTAGGCATACTTTCTTGTTCTTCCTATAATATCCCTCCTTTAATTTTTTTGTTTTTTGGGGTATTAGGGGTTACCCCTAACGAGGCGATTTGAAAAATCGGTATTTAGCAAGACAAATACGTTCCTCGCTATAATGTTGAAGCAACCCTTTTACCTTATTGTATTTAGTTGTCTTTTGGGCGTAGAAAAAGCCCGACAGTTTATCACTGTCGGGCTTTCATTTCCACGCTTTCGAAAAACGGGTTCTATTACAC
>JAJWOJ010000193.1 GCA_021635425.1 Clostridiales bacterium
ATATAGTTTAAAATATAATAAGTACGTTATCGGAATATTTAAAATCATATTTCGGAATTTACTTAATAAATCACGGGAGGTAGTATATGAACTACATGAACTCCCTGCTTTTATTGTCAACCGGAGGCTGGATAGCGATTATCGCGGCTTGCGTTGTTGTTTTCGGTGTCGGGGGCTTTTTCATCGGAAGAAGCATTTCCGAAAGAATAAGAAAAGCAAAAATCGAAACAGCAGAATCAGTGATAGCAAAAATGAAAGAAGATGCCGAGCAGGAATGTAAGGCAATCAAAAAAGAGGCTATTCTAGAAGCAAAAGAGCAGGAAATTAAACTTCGTAACGACTTTGAACGCGATACGAGGGAGAAAAAGGCAGAATTACAAAAAGCCGAACAGAGAAACAATCAGAAAGAAGAAATTCTCAACAAAAAAGACGCCAATCTTCTTAAACAGAAAGACGAGCTTGAACAACAGAAGAAAGAACTCGACAAAAAAGTCGCTTCCATTCAGGCAAAACAGGAAAAAATCGATCAGCAATACGAAAGCGTAGTTGCAAAACTCGAAGAAATTTCCGGACTTTCCA
This sequence comes from Clostridiales bacterium, assembly GCA_021635425.1. GTDB lineage: Bacteria > Bacillota > Clostridia > Christensenellales > Borkfalkiaceae > UBA10281. The sequence goes on from JAJWOJ010000193.1 coordinate 580, forward strand.
AAGAAGAGGCAAAAAAACAGCTTTCCGAAATGATCCTCGACGACACGAGAAAAGACGTGGCGATGCAGGTAAGAAGCATGGAACAGGAAGCTAAAGACGAAGCGGATAAAAAAGCAAAAGACATCATAAGCCTTGCAATTCAGAAGTGCTGTACCGATCACGCGTCGGAAATAACGGTTTCCGTCGTTCCGCTCCCGAGCGACGACATGAAAGCGAGAATAATCGGGCGCGAAGGCAGAAACATCAGGGCGCTTGAAAACGCTACGGGAATCGAACTCGTCATCGACGATACGCCCGAAGTCGTTATTCTTTCGGGTTTTGACCCCGTAAGAAGAGAAATCGCAAGAATTTCCCTTGAAAAACTTATCGCGGACGGCAGAATTCACCCCGCAAGAATCGAAGAAACCGTCGAGAAAGTCAAAAAAGAACTCGACGTTCAGATCAAAGAAGCGGGCGAAGCGGCTATGTTCGAAGTGGGGCTTTTCGGAATACATCCCGAACTTATCAAGCTCCTCGGAAGGCTTAAGTTCAGAACGAGTTACGGGCAGAACGTTTTACAGCATTCGCTCGAAGTCGCACATTTGGCGGGGCTTATGGCGGCAGAACTCGGCGTTGACGTAAACCTTGCAAAACGCGGCGGACTTTTACACGATATAGGTAAAGCGGTCGATTTCGAAGTCGAGGGAACTCACATTCAGATCGGCGTCGATCTCGCTAAAAAATATAAAGAAAACAAAAACGTTATCAACTGTATTCAGGCTCATCACGGCGACGTAGAGCCTAAATGTATCGAAGCCGTACTTGTTCAGGCGGCAGACGCTATTTCGGGCGCAAGACCGGGCGCAAGACGCGAAACAAGCACAAATTATATCAAGAGGCTCGAACAGCTCGAAACCATTTCCTCGCAGTTTAAAGGCGTTGAAAAGGCATTTGCCATTCAGGCAGGCAGAGAAGTCAGAGTAATGGTTAAACCCGACCAGATCGACGATAACCAGGCAATGTTCCTTGCAAAGGATATCGCCAAAAAAATCGAAAGCGAGCTTGAGTATCCCGGGCAAATCAAAGTCAACGTTATCAGAGAATGGCGTTGCGTTGAATATGCAAAATAAAAAATCGATTACGCCGTTGCGAAATGCAACGGCGTTTTAAAACCCTATATGTTTATATGAAAGTAATAATCGGCGGAATAGAAACGGAATATGTCGTTAAAAACGTAAAACATCTTCGGATAAGGATAACGAATTTCGGAGAGGTTGTTTTAACCGTGCCGAAAAACATGAGTTACGACAGAGCCGAAAAATTCTTTTTGTCTAAAAAAGACTGGATTGTAAAACATTTGTCGCGAATCGACGCCGACAACCGCCCTCGCGAACTTAAAGACGGAAGCGAAATATTTATTTTCGGTAAAAAAGTTTTATTAAGAATTTTTACGGGAACTGTAAAATCGGTCCGCTTATGCGAAGACGTGCTTGTCGTTACACTGAAAAACCCCGAAAATCTCTGTAAAACGGTCGAAAAATTCCTTTCGGACGAGCTTTCGTCTTTATTGAAAACGACATTTGCAAAATGGTCGGAGATAACGGGGTTATATTCATCGGGCGTAACTATAAGAAAGACAAAATCGAGGTGGGGAAGCTGCACACCTTCGACGAAAAAAATACGAATGTCTCTTTACCTTGTCAATCTACCCGAATTCTGCGCCGAATACGTAACGTTGCACGAGCTTTTGCATATTAAATATCCCGATCACGGCGCAAAGTTTCATGCCGCGCTGGATCATTATATGCCGAATTGGAAACAAATAAACAGATTTATGAATTCAAACGGAGCAAAATATAAAATTTGCCTGTAAAATCCACATAAAAACAGAGAAAAAGCATGAGACGAGAAATATCGAATCATGCTTTTATTGTTTTTTATATTGTTTTAGTTATTATCGCCCTCGTCAAAATAACGTCCCGTATCGAGAAGGGTATATTTTACGATAGCAAACAACGGAATATTGATTATAAGAATGAACGGTACAACGATGTATGCCAGAACTTCTTTAATATTGTTAAAATCGACTTCTACAAACAGAGCGACGCATAGGTCGATGATTATAAGCTGGAAAGTAACGATCAGAAATACCGTTATAGCGTCTCGGAATTGGGATATTTCGCGTACTTTGCGGCGCGGCGATATGATATACATTGCAAGCATAATAACAGGTAATGCGGCAGGTACGCCGGCTATAATCGCTTTAACCGTAAAACTCCATTTTAAAATACCCGATAAAGCAAAGTTCAATACAAGCATTTCTACAAAAAGCAGAATATAAAAGAGCAGTGAAGCATGGAAATTAAGCTTGTTCAAAAATATACCGTTGCCGTTGAATTCGTTTGTCGATAAAGACGTTCTGACTTTGAATCCTTCATTCTTTGCCATTTTGTAAAGATCTGAAAAATCATAATCGGATGACTGAACGGTATCTTTTTCTACGGGTTTAGCAGTGGTTTTATGTTGGTTAATTCTGCTATTTTGTTCTTGCCTTATCTCTCTCGATGTAAACGATTTTTCCGAGTTAAAGTCGGTATTTTCATCGGAAGAGAAGTTTCCTCTTTCGATTTCCGAATTTTCATCATAATCCTCATACGTTTTCTCATCATCGAGAGATTGTTCCGAATATTCGTCAAAATCAATTTGTTTGGCGGATATCGTTTTAAGTTCGGATTGAGATTTCGTTTCGGTTTCTTCTTCCTGTTTCGGGAAAAGCTTACCTAAAATGCTTTTGTATTCTCGTCTGTTCGTAGGCTTGCCGTCTTCCACATAAAGCGAATCGTCCTTGCCGTTCGATTCGTTTTCGAGTATTAAATCGTTGTGTCGGCTGTTAGGGTCGTTCGGTTTTTCTTCGGTTTTTTCGACAATTTCGTCGCTTGATTCCTCGTTTGAAATTTCGTCTATTTCTTTATCGGTTTCGGAATCGGATTTTTCAGCAGAGCAGTTTTCTTCAGGAATCATCTGTGATTTTTCAATGTTTTCCGTATCTGTGATTTCCGACGTGATCTGTTCTTCGTCATCCGATGTTAATTCATCGGGTGTATTTTCTTCGTTTTCCTGCGGTAATTCGAAATCATAAACGATTGTATCTTCGTCCGGCGTTGCGTCTTCGTCCGAAAGGTCGGGCAAAGAATCGTCGTTTGACTCATTGTTGTCGCCCGTATTCTCGTTATCGTCAGATATATCAAGAACTTCATCCGATGCGTCCGTCAGAAGCTCGCTGTCGTCGGGCGGTAAAATATCGTCATAAAACGACGTTGCGTTTTCGTTGTCGGTATCAACGTCGATATCATACGTTTTTTCGGCATCGGATTCTTTTTCTTCGTTTATAGCATTAAGTTCGTCGTTTAAATCGTTTAAAACTTCTTCGCCGATACGATCGAGATATCCGTCGTCATCTTCGGGCGTTTCAAAGTTATAATCTTTTGCATTTGTATCGGCTAACTTTTTAAATTCGTCAAATTCGTCGAATTCTATTTTCGTTAACTGTGGCTGAGATTTCTCAGGCTCTGAAGGGGTATCGATAATATTATCTATAAGTTCTTTCGATTTGTTCCATTCTTCACGGTTTTTTTCAAGCGATTTTTTGCCTTTTTCCGTTAAAGAATAGTATTTACGTCGTATACCGTCAACGGCACTGGAACGATATTCTTTAATAAAATTCTGTTTGACAAGCCTTTGCATGGCGCTATAAAACGTACCTTGTTTAACGGTAAGCTTGTTTTCGGATTTTTCTTCGATAGAGGTTTTGATTTCGTTGGAATCTTTATCGCTATCTATAAGCGAAAGAAGAATAAACGTGTCGATATGACCGCGCATCATTTCGCTTTTGATTTCGTTTCCTGCCATACATAACTCCTGAATTTCATCTTTATGTATTATATATAGACATCTTTATGTGTATATAGACAATTAAATTATAGCATTAAATATCATCGGTGTCAATTCGTTAAAGTAAAAAATAAAAGCTTTTATAAAATTTCTTAAAATCAAAGA
>JAJWOJ010000194.1 GCA_021635425.1 Clostridiales bacterium
AGGCGGAGATATTCAGAACGGCTGGATGGGGCTTATGTGCGGAGTGTACGACTTGTTGCATGAGTTTTTCGGCTATGAATATTATTCCGACGGCGTATATAGTTTAACAAAAAACGTAACCTCTGCCGAGTTTCTCGAAGGAGAGTTGGATAAAACCGTTTTGCCGTCGTTCGAGTACAGAGTGCGCGGGTACGGATTTAACGCCGAAAACAGCGTCGACGGAGAATTAAACGCATATCGCCTGAGAATGAATTCGCCTTATACTTTTTCGTTCGGCAACCTCGGCATGCACGATATATTCGGCGCGATACCGTATTCGGAATACGGTTCCACCCATAATATATGGTATACCGACGATAAGAAACAAGTTTGTTTCGGCAGGGATCCCGACGGGATCGCCGATGTGATTGTGCAAAAAATACTTTCGATCGTTACGGCGGCGGAAAATAATAATTCCGAACTGAAAGATTTAGAAAAATTATTTTACGTCGGAACGACCGACAGCACGGTATGGTGCGATTGTTCGACATGTGCGGCTTATATAAACGCTCACGGCGGATATAAGGTATCAACTTATATCAACTTTGTAAATAAGGTCGCGGGTCTTTTGAAGAACAGAAACAGAACGGATATAAAACCCGTAATGCTTGCGTATCACGCCACGCAGGACGCACCCGTAAAAGTAAACGGTAACGGTTCATACTCGCTCATAAGCGCAGATATGAAACTCGATGATAACGTAGTCGTTTATTATTGTCCGATTGAGGCGAACTATTATGTTCCGTTCGGAGACGATTCGGACGGTACGGGCAGAAACGTAGCCGCCCTTAAAAATCTTAAAGGGTGGAACGTAGTCGCCGATAAAGTTATGTATTACTTTTATATGGAGAATTTCCCGAATTACTATATGAATTATTTCGACATAACGGGGAGTATACGGCAAAACTTTAAATACGCGGCTGAAAACGGCGGATTTTCGATGTATAATCTCGGGCAGTTCAACGAGAGCGTTTCCTCGGGTTTTTCGCGCTATAAAGAGTATTTAAGCGCAAAACTCATGTGGAACGTAAACGAAAACATAGACGAACTGACGGACAATTTTTTTGCGAACTATTACGGTGTTGCGGGCGATATCATGAAAGGTGTTTTTAACGAGTATCGCGCAATGCTTGCCGAAAAATTTAAAAGCTATAAAAATCTCGGCAGTATGAGTATATATTGTCCGACGCTGAACGCAAATTATTTCGATAAAGCCAAGCTTAAAGAGTGGCTCGCCGATATAGATTCGGCATATACGACGGTTGAGAACTCTTACAAGGCAGGGAACATATCCGAAACAGAAAAATCGAGACTGATTAAAGCGATAAAAACCGAAAGTATGTTTTTACGCGCAATCGTGATAGAATATTTCGGTAGTTCCGCTTATACGATTTCGGGCAAAACGCTTCCCGCACTGAAAACGGAATGGAAAGACGACGCACTTGAGCTGAAAATGACCATGTGGGCGGAACACGAAACGCTTGAAGATCATTATAAAAAATGGTAAAAGCCGAACTGTTTTAACGGATAAAGGCGCGCGCTAAGAAAGCGCGCGCCTTTTGTTGAAATAATAGGAATTCGTAAAAAATAGTAGAAAAGAATATTTACATTCGGCGCGGCCGTGTGATACAATTTACTCGCCGAACGATAAGTTCGGTAAAATAACACCATAGTTTATGGAGGAAAACATGAAGAGAACTTTATTGAGAACGTTGCTTATGGTTCTTATTATAGCGACGGCAAGTTTTCTCGTTGTTTCCTGCGGCGACGGCAGTCAGAGCAATAAACCGGGAGAATCCAAAAGCTCCGAAAGTTTGCACGAACACGTTGCGGGCGGGGAATGGCAGAAAAACGAAAATCAGCACTGGAAAGTTTGCGCCGACGACGGCGAAAAACTCGAAGTTGCAAATCACACGTTCGGCGAATGGGTGACGGATAAAGCCGCAACCTGCACCGAGAAAGGTAAGAAACACGCCGAGTGTACCGTTTGCGGATATACTGCGGAAGAAGAAATTGCCGCAACGGGTCACGATTACGCTTATACCGATAACAAGGACGGCACGCACAGCGGCGTTTGCAAAAACGACCCGACGCACGTTCTCGAAAAGCAAGACCATATCTTCGGCAAAGATTTTGCGGGGCATGACGCCGAAAAACATTGGAAAGAATGTACTGCTTGCGGCGCAAGAACCGAAGGCGCGCACGAGTTTAAGCTCGACGGCGATTCTTATGCCTGCGAATGCGGCGAGAGCATGGCGGTAGTCGCTAAGGATCTTTATAAGGTAAACAGCGAAAACGAAGCCGAAAGAAAAACTTTCGAAATCGACCTTAAAGTTAAAGAAACCAACGTTTTAACCGAAAAACAGGAAATCGGCGCGGAGAACTTTACGGTAAATCTCGGCGAAACGTATAACGGAAAATTGATGTCGGTTAAGTTCGGCAGATTCGAACTCGAAGGCGCAACGCTCGAAGGCGGCGTTCTGACCCTTCCCAAAGATACGTTTACGGCGGAAGACGCGGGCGAACAAACCGTGTTGTGCGTTGTCGGATGCAAAGACGGAGTTTATAAACTTACCCTTCATCTGACCGTGGCTACGAGAGTTATTTCGACCGTGGAAGAATGGAACGCTCTTTTAAGAGATCCTATCTCGCTTAACAGAAGAGATGCCGAAGACGACGACGGTAAGAGCGGCGTTTACGGTTATTATACTATTGCAGGCGATATCGATTTCAATCACGAAGCTCTTCGCGATCCCGCATTCGCAGAAGGCGCAAACACATCGAGTTTTGCACATAAAGCGAATCAGATTAACGGAAAAATAGGTTTTGCGGGAACTTTTGACGGAAGAGGTTATGCTCTTAAAAACTTTAACACCGCTAATCCGTTCGGTTTATTCCTTATAACCGATGATAAGGGCGCGGTAACGTCTACCGTTAAAAACCTTGTTGTAGACGGAGTATGGCACGACAACGGCGTTGTCAACGCTAATATTTTCGGACACAGCATTGCAAACGTTACTTTTGACAATATAACTATTAACGTCGAAAAAACTTCTCTTACGGGAAGTCTTGTTTCTCCGTCGGACGGAACGCTTAACGGTCGCGGATTTATATGCGGCGCTTATGCAAACAAAAACGTTTATAAAAACTTTACCGTAAACGCAAGCGGCAGCACGATTTCCGCTTTGTTCGGTTGGTGGATTAAACGTTCGGGCGCGGCAGACGATAACGGAGCAATTATTACTTGTGAAAACTTTGTCGTAAACGCAAGAGAAATAACTTATTGGGGCAGACTTGACGGAGACGGCGATCCCGCTATGACTCCGACAGATTATCCGATGACGGGACTTACTTATAACAAAGACGTTATAAACGAAATCGAAATAATGAATAACGGCAATCGTTTTGTCGTTGACCTTAAAGTCGCAGATACGACGAAGACGCTTGCGGAACAGGTTATCGGCGCTACGGGTAATATCGAAATCGATCTCGGCGAAGATTACGGAACGCTTGTAGGCGTTAAATTCAACGGCGATAAAATCGAAGGCGCAACCGTTGCAGATAACAAACTTATCCTTCCCGTAACGTTTTTCTCTGCGGGAGCAATTGGCGAGAGAGACGTAGAGGTTACTATGCAGAAAGATAAAGCGGTCAATATTCTTTCCGTTAAGGTTCTCATAGTTACCAAAGCAATAACTTCGGCTACCGATTTCAAAGAAAACATTACAGATAAAACCGCGACTTACGGCTATTTCGTGCTTGCAAACGATATCGACTTCAAAAACACCGCTCTCGCTCTTCCTGAATGGGTTCAGTATCCCGCGCATAGCCTTGCTTGGAACGACAATACGATATATGGCTCGTCCGCGTTCTTTGCCGGGACATTCGACGGAATGGGACATAAAATTAAAAATTATAATACGGGTAGCGAGTCCGACGGCGGAAGATACGGCTTGTTCGGTAAAATTAAAAACGCAGCCGTTAAAAACGTAATATTCGAAGACGTTGTTTATACGGGTAAGGAATTCGTGAACGTATTGGCGTTTATGGCTGAATCTTCTAAATTCGAGAATATTACTATAAACGTTAAATCGTGCGCCGCGCCCGAAAAGGATATAATGACGGGACAATATGGATTTATTGTCGGTAGAAAGCTACAGCACAGTTCCTTTAAGGACATAACGGTAAATGCGGCAGGACAGGAAATATATTCGTTGTTCGGATATTGGATTATGAGAAATCCGAAGACTAACGTTAAAGACGGTAACTACGTTGCTTGTGAAAACGTTGTAGTAAATGCGAAGAAAGTTCATTATTGGGGCAGAATCGACGGTGAAACAATAGGCGATGCAGCTAAAGAGGCTCCTATGGACGTTAAAAACTATCCTATAAACGGAGTTACGGTAAACGTTGTAGACAGCGCGGCTTAATTAAATAAAAAGTCTTTATGCGGGCGGGCTTAAATAAGTCCGCCCCTTGCTATTTTTAAAGAGGAAAGAAATGAAACTTGTTTGCGCGCAGATCGATCTCGCAAGACAAAAAGAAAATATACCGTTTGTAAAAAGCTATAT
>JAJWOJ010000195.1 GCA_021635425.1 Clostridiales bacterium
GCTCTGCACACCACGGATCTATCGATAATAAAATGATTATCCCGATAAGGAGAAATACGTATATTCCGAAATAAATACCTATTCCGTTTATCGTCGATTCGTCTACTTTCTTTCCCTCGAATTTTACAACGCTTGCCGTTCTGGGATGCAAAGCTTTTTTAAATTCACGCTTTATCGCTCTCCACATGATTACGAGCCTTGAAACTTTCAGACCGCCCGCGGTAGAACCCGCGCAGCCGCCCATGAACATCATAAGCAATAAAAGGGTTTTCGACAAAGCGTTCCACTTGTCGAAATCAACCGTCGTATAACCCGTTGTCGAAACAATCGAGCTGACCTGAAACGCCGCTGTTCTTAACGCTTCGCCGAACGATGAGCATAAATCGAGAATATTGAACGAAATGATAAGCGTAACGCAGACAACCATGCCCGTAAAAACGTGCAATTCCGTACTTTTAAGCGCGGTTTTTACTTTTCCTATCAATATCAGATAATAGAGGTTGAAGTTTATGGCAAAGACAAACATCGAGATCGTCAAAACCCACTGCGCAGCCGCCGAATAACCTCCGACGCTGTTTGCTTTTATACCGAACCCTCCCGTTCCCGCAGCTCCGAACGCATGCAACAAACTGTCGAAAAAAGGCATTCCGCAACAAAGAAGGGCTATCACCGTAACGACGGTTAATCCCATATATATAAGATAAAGAATTTTCGCGGTATCTTTCGATCTCGGCACGAGTTTGTCTACGATAGGTCCCGGCATCTCCGCTCTTAAAATGTGCATCGATCTGTCGGGCGCTCTGGCAGTTATCGCCATAACGAATACTATAACGCCCATTCCGCCGATCCAATGGGAAAACGACCGCCAGAACAGCATCGATTTCGGCAGGATTTCGACGTTCGGAATAATCGACGCACCCGTCGTCGTAAGACCGCTCACAATTTCAAATAAAGCGTCCGTAAAAGAAGGAATCGCGCCGCTTATGACAAACGGAACGGCGCCTACCAGCGAGCTTGCAACCCAGCAAACCGCAACGGTGATAAACCCTTCTTTCGAAAAGAAAATCATATTTCTCGGTTTAAGGAAAAAAACCATAGCCGCGCCGACAATCAAAGCTCCCGCCATGGTTTCGCCGAATGCGAAAACACAATTCCATTCGCCGAAAATCATCGCCGTGATAAGAGGCAACAATAAAAGTACGCCTATCGTTATAACAACTTTTCCCGCCGTGGAAAAAATCATTCTGTAATTCATAATTATTTTCGTTTCAAGATATCGGAAAGGTTGCAAAGCCTTTCCCCTTTTGCAATCACGATAACCTTATCGCCCGCATGAATAACGTCGTCTCCGCCCGGGATGAACGCGATGTTTTCCCTCGTTATTCCCGCAAGCAGAACGTCGGATTTGATTTCGAGTTTTTTAAGCGGCGTTTCGGTATATTCGAAATCCGATTCCACGTTGAACTCCAACGCCTCGGCATTTCCGCCGAATAAACTGTACAACGTTTCGACTTTGCTTCCTATACTGTTGCTTATCGCCCTTGCATATCTTACGAGAATATCGGCAACGATGTTTTTAGGAGAAAAAATCGTTTCAAGCCCGAGGTTTTCCGAAATTCCCGACAGTTCGTTTCTGTTGACTTTAGCAATTACTTTCGAAACGTGTTTGGAAAGCGCGTAGAACGAGATAAGTATATTCTCTTCGTCTCTGTTGGTAAGCGCGACCAAAGCGTCCAGGTCTTCTATTCCCTCTTCGAGAAGAATTTCCTGGCTCATTCCGTCGCCCGCAACAACCGTTGCTTTCGATGAAAGCTTTTCGCAGATTTCTTCGCATTTTTCGGGGTCTTTTTCGATAATTTTAACACTGCTCCGCCCTTTTATAAGCATATCGGCAAGATACAGGGAGGTTTTGCCCGCTCCGATAAGCATTATGTTTTTTGCTTCTTTCGTAGCGTAGCCGAAGTTTTTCAAAACGGCATGAGCGTCCGTATTTGTAACCATGACGCCGATTTTATCTCCGCTCAGCACCCTGAAAGTGCCGTTCGGAATAAAAACCTCTTCTCCACGCTGAACAACGCAGACAAGAAATTTCTCGTGAAACTTTTTTCTTAAATCTATGAGGGTTAACCCGTCTATTGCGGAACCTTTTTTAACGGTGATTTCGAGCATTTCGAAACTTCTCGCCGTAAACGTTTCGACTTTGGTTGCCGAAGGAAGTTTCAACGTATCGAAAATCGCCTCGGCGGCAAGTTTTTCGGGGTTGACAGCCATGGATATTTCAAGCTGTTCTTTCATAAAGCCCCAGCTTGCGGTATTGTATTCCGAATTCCTCACCCTCGCAACCGTGTGGCTTGCGCCCATTTTTTTTGCGGCAAAGCAAGAAAGCATGTTGAGTTCGTCCGACCCCGTCACAGCAATAAATAAATCGGTTTTATCGGCACCGGCTTCGAGAAGCTTTTCATACTCCGTACCGTTGGCGCAAACTCCCATTACGTCATAAAGATCGGTTACGTTCCCGACAACTTTCGGATTATTATCGATAAGAACTATCTCATGCTTTTCTTTCAGCATGCTTTCTATGATCGTTTTACCTACTTTTCCTCCGCCGACAATAATAATTTTCATTTAAATTATCACCCTCATTTTAAACTGATGCCGTTTCCTCTCGCAAACGCATACACGGCATTGAACGCGGACATTATATCCGAATTATCTTTGACATCCGCAGACGGATCGATAAGCTTCAGATTAAACGCGATTTTTACGGTACAATCGAGCAACGCCCTCATTGACGACGTATTTTTCGACGCGTCGACCGCTCCCGCAAGTTTAAAGCAGATCGGAATTATTTTCAACCTCTCCTCCGCTTCGGACAAAAGCCTGTCGCTCATATCCTTGACGCAACCCGCGAAAAGCGTATAATCCGCGCCTTCGTGAAGTTTGCCGTAATCCGCGATATTTTCGATAAAATTCATTTCATCGGCTAAAAACCTGTTTCTTACGGCGCATATTTTTATAAGAACGGCTTGGAGATAACAATCGTAGTCGGATAATACCTGTCTTTTTTCATACCTGAAATCTTTGCTTTTCGCAAAAACGTTATCATATAAATCCGTTATAAGCTGTACTGCGGATGAATAATTCTTTTTTGATTTTTCGGTTAAAATATCCGCTCTGGTCTTTTCCATTTCCTTATTGCGTCCTTTGGGTTCGTTATTCTGAAATTTCGCGGTATATGCGGAATTATTCCGCATATACCCGTTTTCTTCCGTGTCGTTCTCTATTACTGCAGTTCCGGATTTTATTCCGTTATCATTTTCCTTCGGGTAAACGAAAGGGATAAACCAAGGCTGTTTTGAATATACCGAGCTTGGCAATCGGTTTCCCTTTCGTCGTTCTGCTTTCGTTTGCAAGTTCCTCCGAAAGCGCGTGCATTATGTTTCCGCCGTCGTCTTCGATAAGAAGGGTCAGGCTCGCCGATTCTTCCTTAGGTTCTGCGAGTTTTACGCATTCCGTTCCGTCGATTCCGACGTCTACGAGTCTTACTCCCTTTCTTGCCCTTGCGGTTCTGGCTATCGTTCCCAAATCCACTTTTTTGAACGTACCGAAAGACGTAGCGACGACTATTTCATAATCCGCACTCTTCTTTATCTGCGTTGCGGTAATAATTTCGTCGCCGTCCTCGATATCCATTCCCTTCACGCCGCCCGAAACTCTGAGCTGCTGCGGGAATTCGTCCGAACAATTGAGGCAGAATCCGTTTTTCGTCGCAAAGAAGAAATCCGAATCGGGAATTTCTTCCTCTGTTTTAAGAAGCTCGTCGCCTTCTTTGAGCTTAATAGCCTGGAATACGGGTTTTTTAACGTCGTATTCGCTCCACGGCGTAAGTTTGACCATTCCGCCTTTCGTGAAGAAATAAAGCCTTGACGACGGGAAATCTTCGTCTTTACCCGCATATATCGCTACGGGGACTTCGCCTTTCTGGCTGTTCTTTACAAGCTGAGAGAATTTAATGCCGCCGCTCATCGCACCGCTTGCTTCGGGCAAAGCCTCGGGATCGATTCTGTAACAGTTACCGAGATTTGTAAACATATAAAGCATATACGAAGTATCCGTTTCGACTTTGAATGCGAATAATTCGCCCTTATTCGGCGTTTCGTTCTTAACGTATTTTTTATATGTAGCAAGCTTGACCTTTCTTATTACTCCGTTGAGATTGTCTCCGACGACAATGTTTTCAACGTAGGATTTTTCCGCCGTTTTGTCAAAATGAATCTCGTCTGCGGACGTAACTATTACGGAACGCCTGTCGTCGCGATATTTCTTCTTTATGGCGAGAATTTCTTTTTTAACGACGTCTTTCTGAAGTTTTTTGCTGTCGAGAATACTCTGCAATTCCGCAATAAGTTTTTTGAGAGCTTCGAGTTCCTCTTTAAGGTTATTAACTTCGAGCTTTGTAATTCTCGCAAGTCTTAAATCGAGAATAGCCTGAGCCTGTTTATCGGAAAGGTCGAACGCGGCTCTTAAATTAACCTTTGCGGTAGGCGTATCGGGCGAAGTTTTGATTATTCTGATAACCTCGTCGATATTGTTTACGGCGAGGATCAGAC
>JAJWOJ010000196.1 GCA_021635425.1 Clostridiales bacterium
ATGCTATGCTTTGTCTTGTGCTATCTATTATTTTTTTTATTTCATTCATTATAGAGAAAAAAAGACCCGATATAGTTGTTTTCTTGTCAAATAGCAGTATAAAGATATTAAAAGGATTTAAATGGAAGATTATATCGTTTGATGACATTGATTATGTTGATTATCAATTAAACGTATTAAAAAGAACTCAAGCTATTTTGTTTGAAGTAGGGAATTTAATTATAGAAAATAAAAGCCAGAAATTTGTTGTCAGAGACGTTGAAAATGTCAAAGACTGTTACGAAAAAATTATGGAAACACTAAGAGAATACAGGAATACCAAAAATTCTCAGACATAACTCATTGCATCAAAACAACTTTTATTATTCGAAAAAAGGGCTGTAAAAAAGGCTCAAAAGAAAAAGACCACATGCCACCCCGAAAGAATAGGAATGTAGTCTTTTTTGTGGTGTATTATACTTTTTAATTGGCTGTTTTACAGCCACGTACATTTTAATTGTTTGTTTATGCCTGGGTTTGCACTGCGCTTTCTGCGATAACCGTTACAAATCCTTGCATTCCGCCGCTGAAAAATCTGATATTAAGGATATAGGTTTCTCCGCCGACTAATTCGTATTCGATGCAGAAATTCATGTTTCCTTCGCCTGCGTCGTCATTTCTTGCAAGGTGATCTGTTTCATCTCCGTTGTATAAGTCTGCGATCGTATCCATATCGGACAACGAGTAAAATTTCCAGATAAGAGTTTCGCCTTCGGGAACGGTAATCGTTATTCTCGTCGTACTGCCGTCTCCTATATAAAATCTGTACCATCCCTCGCCGTCTATCGTATTTCCGTATGTATACTTATTATAAAGTTCTCTGTATCCTTTATACTCCTCGTCGATTTCGCCCGAAACGCAGGCAAACATTACCGTGAGGTCGTAATCTGCTCTGTTTAAACCAAGTTCAGCTATCTTTTCGTCGATTTTTGCGTTGACCACCGCCTTTTCGAAGGATATTTCCCCGCTTTCGAGCGTTATTGTAGTTTTATTAACGTCGAGGAGAAACTCCGCTCTTGTTGCAGCAGAACCGTTCTTCTGTCTTAAAACGAGCGACGCCTCGAATTTGTACAATTCGGGATTGTAGTAAGCAAGTCTATAATAAAGATCGCTCTCGCTGTAATCGGTGATATCTTCGGTAATCATAACGTCGTCAACGTCGTAACCGTCCCGAAACGCGCCGCATCTTATGCAGGCATATTCGCCAGCCGATTCCATGCGGATAAAACTATGACCTTTCGGAGGATACGTACGCGTTGCGACAACGCTGTTGCACATTCCGCAAACATCCTGCTCGCAACCTTCCTGCGCGCAAGTTTCCACTGCAATAACATGCGTCGCAATATTTTTGTGGGCGGTTTCGACAGTTTCGTTATACTGTCCTCTGCTGTCTCTGTAAACCTTTGTCACAAGGCAACCGGCCGCGAAATCATAAGTGCAGGTGGTTTTTTCCCATTTTCCGTCGGGATATTTATAGTAATCGTACAAACAATATTCGGTTGTCTTATTATTTTTTTCGATTACCCCGTAGACTGCTTCATGCTCGTTTCCGTTGCTATTATAATCAAACGTTCTGTATCCGTAAGAGAAATCGCCCCGGACGTGACAGTCTTCTACCCCATTTATCTCCCAGACCGTATAGTCTTTTCCGTAGCGATCTATAACCGTCTGTTCATACTCATTGCGCTGAACGTCTTTGCCGTTCAGACTTTTTTCCGTGCGCTCGTATTTCCTGTCTGCCGTTTCATCGCTCTTATTTTCTCTTAACGTATAAGTTTCTCTGCTTATAAGCCCGTCTTCATAAGTGGTTTCAACCGAAGTGCGCAAAACGTAGCTTCCGCAATCGCGGCAGGTTTCGAGCGTTCCGTTTATAATTTCCGTGCTTTCATAATCGTGATAAGCGTGAACGGCATAAACATAATCTTTAACGACTACGATTTCGTCTCCCTTTTTATGACTCCATACGTCGTGAAGTTCGATTTTGCAGCCCTCCGACTTCTTCCAATACAACGTCTCGTAAATTTCATAACCGCAATCGTTGCAGGTAAAAGTCCTCCGTGTACCTATTTCGACACCTCTTATGCTGACTCCGTTATAATTAAGCGGATAGAAAAGCCCGTCAATCTGTTCCTGAGCTTCCGTCACACTGTCCTCTGCATCGTAACAGATAGTGCCGATACTATAATTGCAACCCGTTCTGTCGGTATATTCAACGTTATATCCGCACGGGCAGGTTTTTCTCAATACGATGTTTGCCGTATTGTTTTCGCCGCAATTGTCAAATCCGATTTCTTCGCAGTTGTCATTATCGGTTATGATATGCCCTTCATTGACAACCTTTCGATCTATTATATCGCCGCAATCCGAACATCTTGCTGTGGCATAAAGCCCTCTGTCGCACGTTGCGCCTTCATATAAAAGCTCATATGTTATAACGGCATTGCCCGAATGTCTCTCTTCAAGCGTTTTTTTTGCGCCGCACTTCGTACATTGAAGGGTGACATAACCGCCGCAAGTCAGGTTGCTTTCCTCTTCCGCAAGGTTATAATCGTGTACGTTATCGGCTTGCTCCGTCAATCCCTTGTTTTCGGTGTTATAATAAAGATTAAGATACAAAATATTGCTTCCGTCGCCGTTATAAACTCTTGTGACAACGCTGACGGCAACCCACGGCTTGCAGGTTGCGTTTTGTATCGTGCCGGCATAAATAAACTCGATCGTCGTCCCCGGTATTGCATTCGGATCCGCAAACTCCACACCGATGATTTCGCCGTTTTTATCGGTCGTGAATTTTAAATCCTCTCCCTGCACGGTCGTGACGAACCGGCTTTCGGGATCAAACTTCGGCTGATTTTGTTCGGCTTTTTCGATGACGTCCGCACACTCTTCGATTTCGGTATCTTCACCCAAAAGAACGTCTACTTTAGCGATGAGCGACGTTCTTACTCCCGATGTTGTATAGGACGCGCCGTTTTCGTCGTCGCCGTCTTTTTCGACAACGGGTTTAAAATCGATGTTAAAGGAAACAATTTTACCCGTTCTATCGGTTATGAACGCTATTTTCTGATATTTGCATGCATTCGCAACGTCGTCTGTCATCTCCGTTAATTTGTCGATAATATCTTTTTTCGTCGCTTCGCCATGAGCGAAATACTTCACGACAAAATCAATCACGTACATTTCTTTTATATCGCTTACGACAACAGAAATGATTTGAGAAATATCGTCCTCGGTTGATTCCATTACTTCGGCAAGGATAGCTTTGATTGTTTTTTCTTTGTTGGCTTCGATAAACTCGTTTACGTTTGCAGAAAAATCTTTTCCCGATATCGAAGACATAATATCGTCGAGCTGAACGATTATTTCTTCATAATCCAAGCCGTAACCCTTAAGCTCTTCAAGAACTTTCGCCAAAGTTTTGTCCTTAGCGGCAAGGATAAACGACGTAAACTTCGCCGTAGCGTTTTCGCCGAAAATATTATCGATAATATCCGCTATTTTGCTGTTTGCGAGCATATCGACATACTTTTTCAACCTTACGGGGTTTAAACTGAACTTATAGCCGCCATCAACCGCCGTGCGGTCGAAAAGCATATCTATAATGAGTTTTTCGGCTTTTATTCCGAGTTCTCTTTCCTGCCCTTTAAGTAATTCCGCCTGTTTCTTTCCGCTTTGTGCAAGCGTCATAAGCATTCCGACGGTCTCGTCCGTAACTTCGCCGCCAACAGCACCGATGAAGTCCGCAAAAAAACCATCTGCGGGTGCTTTTACATACATGGGATTCGTTTCCCTATCCCGATAACTGTCTCCGTAAGTTTGATTGAACACAGCGTAAATCAAACCGTTCTGCAAAACGGCTTTTATATCCATTTTCGTGGTATAAACATTAAAACTGTCGTCATACACATGCGTTATGTTCAATACGCCTTTAAACGCGCCTTTAAGATTGCCGTTTTCGTCAATCGAGAAAACAGCCTCCGCAACGTCCAAGCTCGTTTCGCCCACGATTTTTTCGTTTCCGAATACTTTTTTACCGTCTTCGAATATCTTATAAGTGCTTATCTCGGACAATCTGAAATCGGTGAAGCGAATGCTGAAAGAATCAGTCGAAAAGAGCGAATCGAGCATGTTTTCATAAAAACTTTGCGCCAGATCTTCCTGTAAGCGGCAAACGATACATTCGCCGTTTACGAAGTTATGCCCCGTTGCGGGGATTACCTCCTCTATCGTGTCGCCACACTTCGAACATTTGCGCGTAACGCTTCCTTCCTCTATACATGTGGGGTCGATTCTCGTCGTGTCAACGTAAACGTGTTCGCAATAGGTGTTACCCGACGGCGTTTTTCCGCATGACGCGAAAACCATTCCGAGCGCGACGATGAAAATGCATGCGATCAAAACGCATAACCCTTTCCCCTTACCTTTGCCGATAAAAACCGTCTTCCTAAAAACCTCCGTTTTGTTTTATATTTCTAATCAAGCGTTCGCTTGATTTTTTACGTTTATTTTTCGCCGCATATCCAACGGCGAATTTTACATTTTATATATTTTATATATTACTATTTATAT
>JAJWOJ010000197.1 GCA_021635425.1 Clostridiales bacterium
GTGCGGGGCGATATCACAACTAAGAATTAAACGGAGATATAAATTGGGTAGAATAATTGCTTTCGATATCGGAGATAAAAGAATAGGGATTGCAATAACGGATCCGTTCAACGAAATGGCTTTGCCTGTCGAAACGTATTGGAGAAAATCGCTATCGAAAGATACCGATTATCTTGTCGGGCTTGCAAAAGACAAATATTGCGATAAGATAGTTTGCGGGCTTCCCGTAAATTTCGACGGAAAGGAATGCGAACAGACGGAAAAGACGAAGTTTTTCATTGAAGAATTGCGTAAGAAAACCGATATAGAAATAATTACTCAGGACGAGAGGTTTTCCACAAAAGAGGCGAGGAGGCTTCTTCTCGAAGCGGATATGCGCAGGGAGAAGAGAAAAGACGTCATAGATAAAATCGCCGCGTCGTATATTCTCGAAGATTATTTAAGACGACTGAAATCGTCTTCAGAAAAGTAAAAAGGAAACGTAAAATGAACGATAAGTATTATGAAAACGGACATGAAGAAAACGACGGTTTCGTTGCGCTTACGGGCGAAGACGGAAACGTAGAAAAGTTTTATCATGTAGGTACGATAGATTTTAAAGACGATTGGTATGTTTTTTTTCAACCTGCCGAGCCGAAAGACGGAGTCGATCCCGACGAATTGGTTGTGTTTAAACTTTCGGGAGACGAAAGAAACGAGACGTTGCTTCCCGTAAAGGACGAAAATCTTCTCGAAGAGTTGTATGAAGAGTTTATGCGCGAGCTTGAAGACGGAGAAGACGAAGAGCCTGCTAATCAGGCTCATACATGTTCGGGATGCGAAGGTTGCGTAACCAAAAAGGAAACGGAAGGAAGAGGCTGCGCTTCCTGCGGAATGAAAGATAACCTGTAAAAACATTTATAATCATTGAATTTACATTAAGAAAAGGAGGGTAACGCCATGAAGAAAATCAATAAAACGCTTACGGTTGTTTTATCGATATTTTATGCTGTTACGATTTTCCTTTCCTTAGGTTATTCTGCTTCGAATACGGAGCATAACTGTACAGGCGTTGACTGTCCTGTTTGCGCAATTTTACAATTAACCGAGGAGATATCCGACGGAGCAAAAAAGCTTACGTCGTCATCGGTTTGTTATTTATTTTCTATTTTTGCCGTACTTGTTTTATTTATAAATCAAGAAATGATTTACGCGGCAAAAACCCCTGTAAAACTTAACGATATCCTTACAATTTAATATTTTACTTACAAACGATTGTGTAACGCTGAATATATCTATTCGGCTTTTTTGTGTATGCAAAAATGTAATTTCGGGTAAAAGCAAGCATTTTGGTCGAAATTTATTTGGCGTGGTTACACGGTCGTTTTGTCATGCAAAAAAATAAATTTAAGGAGACGAAAATATAATATGAAAAGAATTTTATCGATGTTTTTATCGATATGTTGCCTTGTAAGTTGCGGTTTGCTATCGGCATGCAATGGCAATCGAAATAAAAGTAAGCTATCTGTGGTGTGTACGATATTCCCTTTGTACGACTGGACGTGTAATATTTTAGGAGATAAAAAAGAAGGATGCGATATTTCGCTGCTTGCGGAAAGCGGTGTGGATATGCATAGTTACCAACCGTCCGCGGCCGATCTTGTGAACATTTCTCAATGCGATTTATTTATTTATGTCGGAGGAGAATCGGATAAATGGGTTGAAAAGGCTTTGCAAAATCCCGTAAATAGAAGCAGAAAGGTCTTAAATCTGATAGAAGCCCTCGGTGATGCCGCGAAGGATGAAAAAACTCCCGAAGGAGCGGATGAAAATCACGACCATGATCACGAAGACGATGAAGAACACGAAAAGGACGAGCATATTTGGTTGTCGCTGAAAAATGCCGAAATTTGCCTGCAAAAGATCACGGCAGAGCTTTGTTCGATAGATACCGTCAATAAAACCGTATATGAAAAAAATTCGGAAGAATATTCGCAAAAACTGAACGAACTTGATGTTTCGTTCAAAAAAGCCGTTTCGGAAGCAGAATTTAAAATACTTGTTTTCTGCGATCGTTTTCCGTTCAGATACCTTGCAGACGATTACGGAATCGATTATTACGCGGCTTTTTCGGGGTGTTCTGCCGAAACTGAGGCAAGTTTTGAAACGATTGTATTTCTTGCGAACAAAATCGACGAGCTTAATCTTAAAACAATTTGCATTATCGAATCGGGCGACGGAAGAATTGCTGAAACCGTGAAAAATACGACAGCCGGCAAAAATCAGGAGATTGTTAAATTCGATTCGATGCAGAGTATTAACCGAAATGATATTTCGGGCGGCGTTACATATTGTTCTGTGATGGAGAAAAATCTTAATTCGTTAAGAAAAGCGCTCGGGGCTACGGCAAAGGAGAAAGTCGTATGACCGCGGAACTTATTTGCAGAAACGTCGATTTCGGGTATGACGGTAAAGCCGTTGCCGAAAACGTGAGTTTTGAGGTTAACTGCGGAGATTATCTTTGTATAATCGGAGAAAACGGAGCGGGCAAAAGCACGCTCATGAGAACGATATTATCTCTTCAAAAGCCTGTTTCGGGCAAAATTGAATATAAAAACGGATTAAAATCAACCGAAATAGGTTATATTCCGCAGCAAACGGACGCGCAGAAAGATTTTCCGGCATCGGTATACGAAATTGTCCTTTCGGGTTTTCTCGGCGGAATCGGATTTCATCCCTTCTATTCGAAAAAGGAAAAAGAGCAGGCTGAAAGGAATATGGAAATTCTCGGGATATCGAAGCTGAAAAACAGATGCTTCAGAGAACTTTCGGGCGGGCAAAAACAAAGGGTATTATTAGCGAGAGCATTATCTGCGACAAAAAAGATACTTCTTTTAGACGAACCCGTTGCAGGTCTTGACCCTGTTGTAACAAAGGAATTGTATGAGATAATAGAAAAGCTCAATAAGCAACTCGGAATAACTATAATAATGATTTCTCATGATATTCCCGCTGCGCTTAAATATTCTTCGCACATTCTTTATGTGGCTAAACTTTGTTTTTTCGGAACGAAAGAACAGTTTTTGGATTCGGCTTACGCTTCAAAATATATTGCGGCTGACGGGGAGAGGATAGAAAATGTTTGAAAAACTTATAACGTTTCTTCAATTTCCGTTTGTAAGATACGCGCTTATCGTGGGCGTTCTGATAGCTCTTTGTTCGTCGCTTTTCGGCGTAACTCTCGTTCTGAAACGTTATTCGCATATTGGTGACGGGTTATCCCATGTCGCGTTTGGCGCGATGGCTGTTGCGGGCATAGCGGGACTTACAAATGAAACTGTAATCGTTCTTCCGGTAACGATTTTATGTGCCGTTATGCTTTTGAGGAACGGACAGAATTCAAAAATAAAAGGCGACGCGTTAGTCGCGATGCTTTCTGTCGGCGCGCTTGCCGTAGGGTATTTGCTGCTTAATCTTTTTTCAACGTCATCAAATTTGAGCGGCGATGTCTGCGCAACGTTATTCGGGTCGACTTCCATTCTTACGTTGAGCGGATTCGAAGTGTGGCTTTGCGTAGGTTTGTCCTGTTTCGTAATAATTGCATATTTTCTTCTTTATAACAGGATTTTTGCAATAACGTTCGATGAAAATTTTGCAAAAGCAACAGGGGTGAAAGTTGAATTATACAACCTGACGACTTCGGTTATTATTGCGGTAATTATCGTTCTTGCAATGAATCTCGTCGGATCGCTTCTGATATCCGCATTGATAATTTTTCCCGCGCTTTCGGCAATGCGGGTATTTAAAAACTATAAAGCAGTAGTAATTTGTTCGGCGATAACGTCGGTCGCGTCCGCGCTTATCGGAATTTTAACGTCGGTAGTTTACGGCACGCCTGTAGGTTCGACCATAGTGGCTGTTGATATCGTAGTGTTTTTCGGATTTTGCATAGTCGGAAAAATATGCGGAAGGAGAACTAAATGAAAAAAAGATTATTTAGCTTATTATCGGCAATTTTTGCACTTTTTATGTTTTCGTCATGCGGAGATAAAGGGTATGTTTTAAATGAAGAAACATTTTTTCTCGTTATGACTAACATGCAGTATTACGCCGAACAATATGTCGGAAAGCCTATTGAGTACGATTGCTTTACATACGACCTTACCGATATAAACGGAAAGACGTATAGGTGCGGCGTGAGGAAATGTTCGGCGGGCTATGGCTGTCAATGCGGAAAAGACACCATAATAGGTTTTATACTTAAATTCGACGGAGATATTCCTGCGCCTGAAAATCAGAGCGAAGATACACCCGACAAAACATGGGTGCATATCGCGGGAACGATTTCATCGGCTAAAAAGGAAAAAATACAAATTTATGCATACGGATCCGACGGACAAATAGATAAAAACACCGTCGAGACAATTGAATTTTTGTCGTTCGAAGTTTCGTCAATCGCTACTATCGAAGACTATTCAAACTTAAATTATTACGTAACCAAATAAAGGAAAAAAATCATGGCTAATAAAAGAGAAAGAGAGAGAAGAGAAAAAGAAAACATTTTAGTTCAAAAGAATAAAGCAAAAGAAAAAATATTGCCGTTTTATCTTGTTT
>JAJWOJ010000198.1 GCA_021635425.1 Clostridiales bacterium
GTCCAGATTTTTTCGACGTCGTTTTTAAGTGCTTTTTTTGCGATTATATAATCGGCAATTTCGATATTCAGGTCGATTTTCGCGTTGTTATAACCGTTAGCGAAAAGATCCAGAAGTTCCGTTCTTATACGCATTACTATATAATCGTTAGATTGAATATGCCCCGTACCCTGACAATAAGGGCAATCTTTAACGAGCGCCGAAATGCTCTCTCTGCGACGTTTCTTTCTCGTGATTTCGACAAGCCCCAATGGCGTCATCCCGATAACCTGGCAACGTTCTCTGTCCGATTTCAGCTCGTCGTCGAGCTTTTTTAAAAGGGCGGTTTTATGCGCGTCGCTCGTCATGTCGATGAAATCGACGACGATTATACCCGCTATGTTCCGAAGCCTCAGCTGCCTTGCAATCTCCACGGCGGCAAGCATGTTGGTTTTGAAAACGGTCTCTTCCAGATTGTACTCGCCCGTAAATTTTCCCGTGTTTACGTCTATTACGGTCATCGCTTCGGTTTTATCGATAACGATATACGCTCCGTTTTCAAGCGAAACCGACGAGGAAAGCATACCCTCGACGTTCGCGTTCAAGCCGTAATAACGGAACATATCGATTTTTTTGTCGTAAAATCTGAGTTTGCTTTTAAGATCTTTATCTCTGCGCTTCGCGTATACGCGAAGTTTTTCGTATAAATCCCTGTCGGAAACGACGAACTTGTCAACGTCTTTCGTGTACACGTCGCGCAGAAGCCTTATCCCCACGTTACCCTCTTCGTAAATGCACGTCGCGGGTTTTGCGAAAGCGAAATTTTCCTCGATTTCCTTAAACTGATCTTCGAGGTATCTTATTTCGTTTTTTATCTCGCCTTTACGGGCGTTTTCGCCCGCGGTGCGGATTATTATCCCCTTGCCCTCCGGGCGATATTTTTCGGCGATTTTAGTAAGCCTTTCACGCGTTTTTTCGTCGGTAATCTTTCTCGAAACGCCCGCAAAACTAAGCGTGGGTAAAAATACAACGTAACGCCCCGCAAAAGAGAGGTGACGGGTGAGCCTGACTCCTTTCGTTCCCGCAGGGTCTTTAACCGCCTGAACCATGATTTCGTCGCCGGGCTTAAGATCGAGAACGGAGGGAAGTTCCACTCTGCCCTCTATCTCGCTTTTATCCATGAGCATGTCGTCTGCGGACAGATATCCGTTTTTCGGTAAACCCACGTTTACGAACGCCGCCTGCATTCCGCCGAGAACGTTCTCCACTTTGCCTTTAAAAACGCTGCCTATAGGCACCGCCGCGTTGATTTTTTCAACTCTGTATTCCAAAAGCCTGTTGCCATCCGCAACCGCCCCGACATAATTTCCGCAAACATTGTCCACGAATAAACTTACAGGCATAAAACTCCAAATCCTTTCATCCGAAGCATAAAATCAGGCAAAATATCTCGGGCGCTCCTTCTGAATTTCCGTATTTCCGAATTATATTAACAAAATTATTATACAAAAAAATCACCCGATTGTCAATCGATAAAACGCAGACGCTGAAAATTCCGTAAAATATCGCCCCGAAGCCGCTCCGACAAATTGCAAGTTTTACTATATGTTGTAGTTTTTATATAATCAAACGCAATATCTTGTATTTGCAATTAGTATTTCAAATTACTTGACAAGCCGCTCGTCGTATGTTAATATAATGTCCTGAAATCGGGTAACGCGAATACCCGTTTCAAAACGGAGCATACTTTTACAATGGACAAAGACGGTAAAAAAGTTTCAGGCAAAATCCACTCCGTCGAAACGCTCGGCGCTGCCGACGGACCGGGGCTGAGATTCGTTCTTTTTTTGCAGGGTTGCAGTTTGCGGTGCAAATACTGCCATAATCCCGACACCTGGGCGGCATGCAACGCCGAAAGAACAGCCACCGCGGAAGATATCGCAAACGAAATAATCAGATATAAGAACTATTTCGGCAAAAAAGGCGGCGTTACGGTTAGCGGCGGCGAACCTCTTCTGCAGCTAGATTTCCTCACGGAACTTTTTAAAATTCTTAAACAAAACGAAATTCACACCGCAATCGACACGTCGGGCGCGCCGTATAACGAATATGACCCGAGATATAAAGAACTGCTCGCTTTAACCGACCTCGTCATCCTCGATATCAAGCATATCGACGGCTTAAAATGCAGAGAGCTTACGGGAACGGGCAACATCGCGACTAAAAAATTCGCAAAAACGCTTTCCGACAACGGCGTCGCGATGTGGATAAGACAAGTTCTCGCCCCCGGGCTTACCGACGACGAAAACGACCTTAAACGCACGCGCGAATGGATAAACACGCTTAAAACGGTTGAAAGGGTGGAAGTTCTGCCATATCATACGCTCGGCAAACCGAAATACGAAAAGCTCGGGCTTTCATACCCCTTAGGGGACACCCCCATCCCGACGAGAGAACAAATCGATAAAGCAAAAGCGATACTGATCGGGTAAACCATAAAATCGCGTTTCGTTAAATTCGGAGCGCAGCAAAAACAACATCGAAAAAAATTTTTACAACATAAGGAATGACAACATGAAACACAATGAATGGAACGGATTCACTCCCGGTAAATGGAGCGACGAAATCGACGTAAGAGACTTTATTCAAAGAAACTACACTCCCTATGAGGGAGACGCAAGCTTTCTTGCCCCCGCGACCGAAGCAACCGAAAAGCTCTGGCGGGAAATCTGCGAGCTTACCGAAAAAGAACGCGCCGCAGGCGGAGTTTTAGACGCGGATACCGAAATCGTTTCGGCGGTTAACAGCCACGAAGCGGGATATATCGACAAAGACCTCGAAAAAATCGTAGGACTTCAGACGGATAAGCCGTTCAAACGCCCCCTGCACGTTTCGGGCGGACTCCGCATGGCGGAACAAGCTCTCGAAATGTACGGTTATAAAATCAGCGACGGGCTTCACAACTATTACAAGAAATATCGCAAAACTCATAACGACGGCGTGTTCGACGCATACACCGAAGAAATGCGCCATGCCCGCACCGCTCATATCCTCACCGGTCTTCCCGACGCTTACGGAAGAGGCAGAATAGTAGGCGATTACAGAAGGGTCGCGCTTTACGGAATCGACTATCTTATTTCTCAAAAACAAGCCGATAAACGACTTATAGACGGGGATATGACTCCCGATAAGGTTCGCGACCGCGAGGAAATCGCCGAGCAGGTCAAGGCTTTGCAGGCTCTTAAAGAAATGGCTTTAAAATACGGCTTCGACATTTCCCGCCCCGCCGCAAACGCGCGCGAAGCAATCCAGTGGCTTTATTTCGGCTACCTCGGCGCGGTTAAGGATCAGAACGGCGCGGCGATGAGTATCGGCAGAAACACGACCTTCCTCGATATCTATATAGAAAGAGACATTAAAAACGGTACGCTTACCGAAATCGAAGCGCAGGAACTTATCGACCATTTCGTAATGAAACTTCGTATAGTCAAGTTCATGCGTACAAAAGAATACAACGAGCTTTTCTCGGGCGACCCGACGTGGGTTACCGAATCAATCGGCGGAATGGGTACCGACGGCAGAACGTTGGTTACCAGAACTTCGATGAGAATGCTCCACACTCTCGTCAATTTAGGTCCCGCACCCGAACCGAACTTAACCGTTTTATGGAGCGAACACCTGCCCGAAAACTTCAAGAAGTTCTGCACCGAAATTTCGCTTAAAACGTCGGCGATACAATATGAAAGCGACGACCTGATGCGCCCCGAAATGGGCGACGATTATTGCATCGCATGCTGCGTTTCGAGCATGCGCGTCGGTAAAGACATGCAATTCTTCGGCGCGCGCGCCAACATCGCGAAATGTCTTCTCTACGCTATAAACGGCGGCAAAGACGAGCTTACGCTCGATAAAGCTACGGGAAAGCCCCTTCAGGTTTCGCCCGAGTTTATGCCCGTTGTCGGTGACGGACCGCTCGATTATAACGACGTAATCAAAAAATTCGACAATATGATGGACTGGCTTGCGGGCGTTTACGTAAACACGCTTAACCTTATTCATTATATGCACGATAAATATTCTTACGAAGCTCTCGAAATGGGTTTGCACGATTCGAAAGTACGCAGATTTTTCGCAACGGGCATCGCGGGGCTTTCCTGCGCGGCGGATTCCCTTTCGGCTATCAGATACGCCAAGGTTTACCCGATAAGAAACGCCGACGGTCTTGTTTACGATTACCGCATCGAGGGAGACTTCCCCAAATACGGCAATAACGACGAGCGCGCGGACGAAATCGCCGTATGGATCGTCAAAACGTTCATGAAAAAAATCGGCAGCCGTTACACTTATCGCGATTCCGTACCTACAATGTCTATTCTCACGATAACTTCCAACGTTGTTTACGGCAAAAAGACGGGCAACACTCCCGACGGAAGAAGAGCGGGCGAACCGCTCGCCCCGGGCGCAAACCCAATGCACGGCAGAGACACTCACGGCGCGCTTGCTTCGCTAGAATCGGTTGCAAAAATTCCCTACGAGTTCGCTCGCGACGGAATTTCCAACACGTTCAGCGCAACGCCCTCCTCGCTCGGCACGACGGAAGAAGAAC
>JAJWOJ010000199.1 GCA_021635425.1 Clostridiales bacterium
GGCTACAGTTCCGAACAGTATATGATTTACCATAATTTTGGAGCGCATAAAGGGCAATATTACGATGGCTATAAAGATAAACGATATTACATAGACGAAGGAGATGTTTTAGACAATTATAAAGGTATAATTTGCAAGTTATTACAACAAATAGTAAACAGTAAAACGATAAATGATTTGAAACAAATAGAAAAGGATATTAAAAATGAAGGCGAAAAAAGGTTTGACGCAAAACAGATTATAAGGAAACTTACCGTATTGCATTTTGCTCTTGATGACATCAATAGTGGTAAAGAAAACAATGATGCTACAGAGAAACTAAATAATAATAGTTTGTTATGGATTTACAAAGACGAAACTGTAGATAATCTGTATGAACTTTTTGTCGGTGATAATGTGAATGAAAAATCTTTTTTTGAAAAAAGCAATGCTGTTTGGACTAAAGCCGTTGAATGGTTAAAGGAAACTGAAGTGAATGACTGGGAAAATGGTTGTCCTAGTACAATAACAACAGACAATTATAAACAATTTGCAAAACTAAATAATTTGTTGTGGGAACTTGGAAAAAACAATGCCGGTGAATTGACGAATTTCGACGTGCCGAACGTAATTTATCACGGCGCACCGGGCACGGGAAAGACTTATACTACGCTTCAAACCGTAAAATTATTATGCCAAGGCGATAATAGCAGATATAAATATTGTCAATTTCATCCGTCGTATTTCTATCAGGATTTTATCGAGGGAATAAAGCCTATGGGGATTGTCGGCGGTAATGTGAATCTCGAAGTTGTAAACGGAATTTTTAAGCAATTCTGTATAGATGTAAAAGATAAAAACGAAACTTTTTACGAAGGGTTTAAGAAGAACAACAAAGGAAACGCACCGAAAATAGATGATTATCCGCATTATTATTTTATCGTAGATGAAATTAACCGCGGCGATTTATCGCGTATTTTCGGCGAAACGCTTTCTTTGCTCGAACCTGATTACAGAGATAAAGATTTCTCGAAACCCAATGACGGGTATAAAAAAAGCGAAAATTTAATCGTAACGCCGCTTTCAAACGTAATTGAAAAAACAAGTAATAAAGAAGGGCTTGCTTATAAGATAATCGATGGTAAGGTTTATTTCGGTATACCGTTCAATATTCATTTTATCGGGCTTATGAACGACGTGGATAAAAGTATAGATACTTTTGATCTTGCTTTAAGGCGGCGTTTTAAATGGGTTGTAAAAGAATGCGATTACGAAGTAATTAGTGATAAAATTTACGATGTGAATAGTAATTTGGAGGTTGAAGATTATATCAATAGATGTAGTGCGTTGAACAATTTTATAATCGACAAAGAAAAAGGTTTAGGGTTAAGTAAAAACTATCAACTCGGGCAGTCGTATTTTATGAAGATTATTAGTATGTTGAGTTCTAGAAGCAAGACGATATCGGATAAAGCAATGAAATCTGTGTTTGAAAATTATATAGAAACAACTTTGCGCGAATACGCCCGTGAAGTTTGCGATGAAACGGAAATCGATAAGAAGATAGACGGCGCAAAAATAGCATTCGGTATAAAAAAATGAGCAATAATTCGAATTTGTCGAAGGAAAAAGTTGATCAACAAGCAGATAAGAATGTTATAAAAACGAAAGTTTTTACCGAGTTATACGTGAATGATAAAGATACTAATGACCAAGCCAAAGTAGGGAAACTATACAATAACGAAAAAAATCGTTGTTTATATTTTGGCGATATAACGCAAAAGGAAGACTTCAAACATTCGCTTATCGGAATTGTCGATTATAAAACTTTCCGAAGAAAATCGGATAACGACGACTCGGCAAAGCGCGAAATTATTTATCGCATAGAGAAAACAATAGATGATAAATATACAATAGTTGCTGGCAAGTATTGCGGCTTTCTTTCAATTCCTGTTGAGGGTAATAGAGGTAAGTCTGTTCAACTTGAAATTTCGTGCGGATATTCGGACAGATTTTTCAAACGTATTTTGGACTTTTGCTGTGGTATTTACGTCAACGATAATCCGTTCGGCGGAGAAAAAGCAACAGAAAGTATATATTCTTTGCTTGTGCAATATATGTTTCTCGTTTCGCTCAGAAAGACAATCAATAACGGCTTGCCGAAAAAATACGTTGTAAACAGAGAGCGGGGCTACGGCGTAAAAGGTAACGTCGATATAGAAAGTTACATAAATTCGGACTTACAATCGTTCGACAAAAAATTAACGAGCGTTTTCAGCGAAAGAAAAGAAATCCAGTCGATTGCCGACGTTTTGTATTTTGCATTGACTTGTTGTAAGGTAAGCAACGGCGTATTGCCGAATTTAGTCGTATATCGCAATTATCTGCATGGATTGTATTCCGGGGTAAAACCGAGCAGAAATACCATACGCAAAGCACTTTCAGAGTCGATACTTAAAAACAGTATGTATTCTTCGTTCAGATTGCCGCTTAAATATGCCGAAATTCTTATCAATCATAACAATATAACTTCGGGGAACAGTGCGCAGTCGAGCGGTTTTTTGGTGGACGCGTCGTTTTTATGGGAAATGTACCTTTACAATTTATTAAGGCTGCATTTCCCCGAATGGTCGATAGATTCGCAGGCGCAAATTTCCGTTTACGGCGAAGAAGGCGTTTTTTACGCAAAAAACAACTACCCGGATATCGTTATGACGAAAGACGATAAAATAGTTATTCTTGACGCGAAATTCAAAAGAATGAGTTTCAGTCGCGATGACGTGGATATGGGAGATTTCAGGCAGATTCACTTTTACGCCTATTATTATTCCGTTAAAAATCCGGATAAACAAATATATTCGGCTTTGGTGTATCCAACAAAAGGTCATTGCGACGGAGAGACGAGTAAGAGTTGCCGATTTGGCGGAGAATACGGTAAAGGAACAAGATTTAACGTATTGACTATTGAAGATCCCGGAGATAAAGGTTTGAATGAAAAAGACTTAATGTTAAACAGCGAGAGAAAATTTATCGCTAATTTAAGAGATTTTATAGAATTGTAAGCGATTTTTTGTATATCCCGTAAACGGTACATAAGTTTTGATATTATTTAATTGCGAGGCGGAAAAGTCCATCGCAAAGGAGATAATATTTATGATAGTTACGGCAATTCAAAAGGGTAATTCGGTGTACGTTTACGGCGAAAGAAACAAGCTTTTATTCACTCAAAGCGGAGAACTTCACGGGTATACGGGTTCTTCCGTATCGGTAAAAAAAGGCAATACGGTTTACACCTATAACGACCGCGGCTCGCTTGTTTCTACGCATAACGCAAGATAAAGAGGCGAATATGAAAGTTCAGATAAACGATGACGGCAAAAAAGCAATCATGCAAATTATCGGTCAGGTTTTAAAAGCACGACAAGACGAACTCAACAGTTATAAATTTGTCGATGTGTTAGAGGAAATCGGCTCGACGGGTGCGAGAGTATTTATAAGAACCGCGCTTGACTTATTTACCGACGCCGAAATTATCGGAAAAAGCAAAGATATTTCCGAACTGATAAAAGAAATGTAAAATCGCTCGAAGTTATTTAAGTCGGGACTGTTTAAGTACCAAAATAACCTCATAACAAATAATATAATAACGGTGCAGAGAGAAAAATCTTTGCGCCGTTATTTTTTATATGGAGAAAGCGTTATGCAATGAAAAATATAACTTATAAACAGTTAAAAGAATGTTTTGGCAGTATGTCGGATGATATTTACCAGATAAAAACCGATGATGCCGATAAGGTCGCCGAAACGACGTATGAAAGTTTTTATAATCCGTCGGATTGCTTTTATCGCTATGACGACGTCGTTTTCGACTGCGCGGCGCGTAAATCGGTGTTGATATATTCCGATTTGCTGTCGGCGTATAAAAGGCGTGATTTCGACGAGCGGAACGAAGCGTTATTATTAAAGCAATCTAAAGAAAAACCTTTCCGTTTTTTGCTCAACGAGTATATAGTCGGTTTTAAGCCGAGAGAAATAAGCAAGCGGAAGAATTTATATTTAGACGTTACTCCGCAAGGGAAGTTTATTGCCGTTAAAAAGTCGGGCGATAAGTCGATTAACTATGATTTAAGCGCAAACGAACAGGTTTTATTCGACTTTCTGTGTTTTATGGAATTTAATAAATTCCGTCAAATTGTAAACTCCGTAAAAGACTTTAATTATAAAGAAAAGCCGCTTATTTTGGTAAACTTTCCCGATTTTTTAGACGAGAGTTTTGACTATATATCGTTTTTGGCGCGGCAAAAGTTAAACCGAAAAATAATTATCGTTAGCGGCATTGGTGTACCGAAAACGTCGCATTGATTATAGTATAATTAAGCCGTAAAACGAAAGAGGTGTTTTGTAATGAGTGAATTTGACAAGATAATAGGCTATAAAGACGTTAAAGCGGAACTTTTCAGACTTTGCGACGTGATAAAAAACGCGGATAAATATAAGGCTCTCGGCGTCGCGCCGATCGGCGGACTTCTTCTCGACGGAGATCCGGGCGTCGGTAAAACGCTTATGGCGAACTGTTTTATAAAAGAGAGCGGCAGAAAGGCGTTCG
>JAJWOJ010000200.1 GCA_021635425.1 Clostridiales bacterium
CGACAAAGTGTGGCCGGACGTTAAAGACAGCGGCTGGCTGGGCGGCAAAGCCGATTCCTGGGAAAGGCTCCCCTGTTGGCTGGACGGGTTTATTCCGCTCGCCTATCTTCTTAAAAACGAAGACATGATTTTGCGCGCGGAAAAATATATTAACGAAGTGATTTCCCGCCAATGCGACGATGGCTGGCTCACACCCACGGAAGACAGAAAAAACTGCGACCTGTGGGCGGAAATCGTTATGGACAAAGTTCTTGCGGAATACGCGGAATATTCGGGCGACGAAAGAGCCGTGAAAGCCGCCGAAAAAAGTCTGCTCTGCATATATTCTCACGTTCGCAACTGCACTGTTCACGGCTGGGCATCGGCGCGGTGGTTCGAGGCGATTTTCCCGATTTTATACGTTTACGAGCGGACGAAAAACAAACAACTCGTCGATTTTGCCAAGGAATTATATTGCACCTCGTTCGACTACGAAAAAATGGCGAACGCTCTGTCTTTCGCCAAGCCGAAAGAAAAAAAATACTGGAACTTCGAACTCCACAACGTAAACGTGGCGATGGCTCTCAAACAAAAAGCGTTATATTCGCTTATTTCGGGCAAAAAGGACAAAGGTTTCGCAAAAAAATTCCTGAATAAAATCCTTTCTCTTCACCGCGTGGGCAACGGACATTTTTCGGGCGACGAGTGTCTTTCGGGGCATTCGCCCGTCCACGGCACGGAACTTTGCGGCGTTGTGGAAACAATGTTTTCGGCGGAAACTCTGCTCGAAATAACTGGCGACGCCTACTGGGGCGACGTTCTGGAAAATCTCGCGTTCAATCTGCTCCCCGCCGCGCTTACGCCCGACATGTGGGCGCATCAGTACGACCAGCAAGTCAATCAGGTGGAATGTTCCAGGCAAAGCAACGACGACGTTCCTTTCAACTCCAACAACGGCGAGGCGCATCTTTTCGGGCTTGAACCGCATTACGGTTGTTGCACCGCAAACCACGGTCAGGGCTTCCCGAAGTTTGCCGAAAGCTCCGTTATGCGTTGTAAAAACGGACTCGTCATACTTTCGCCCACGCCCGCCGAAGTAAACGCCCGCGTTAACGGCGAAAACGTTGAACTGAGCGTTATATCCGATTATCCGTTCAAAAGCCGTTTCGAGATTGTTTGGAAACAGAAAAACCATGCCGACCCTGCTCCCGGCACGGTGTTGAAAATCAGAATTCCGTCTTACGCGAAGTTGTCGGTAAACGGCAGAATTTACGGCGGAAAATACGCTACGCTTGCGATAACGAAACCCGAAGAAACATTTTCGTGCGAATATATTTACTCACCCCGCCTCGAAAAAACGGATACGGGAATGTACGTGCTGAGAAACGGCGCGCTGTTATATTCCGTGCCGATAAAATACAGAAGCGTTATGCACGAATACACCGCGAAAACTTCGGCGTGGGCGAGTTACAACATTTGCACGATAAACGAGATAGAAAGGAAATTTCCTTATTGCGACTACGAATTTTTCCCAATTTCCAGGTGGAATTACGCTTTTTCGGATAAACCGCGTTTCGATTATAAGGAAACAGCGATAGGCGATTATCCGTTTTCGCCCGAAAACCCGCCGTGCGAAATCTCCTGCGAGATGAAAACGGTCAAATGGGGCAAACGGCATGGAATGTGCGCCGAAAAGCCAAAAAACACCGCCGCCACGGGCAGCGAAAGAGTTACATTTATCCCTTACGGCTCGACTATTCTGCGAATGACGGAAATGCCGGAAGCGACCGAAAAAAAGACCGAGAAGACGAAATAATCGGGTAAAACAGCACCGGGTTAAGGCAACACCGCGCGGGTGACAAAAAAACAGGCAAGAAAACAGACTAAGGAAACAGGCGATTGCGCAAAACGCAACCGCCTGTGTTTTTTAAGCCGTTTTTATCGGACTTATTTGATGAATTCGTAAGTTATCGTGACGTTTGATAAATCTCCGCTTGCGAATATCTGGAAATACGGATCGCTTTCGGTGAAAATCGAAAGTTCGAGAACCTGCGTTGCTCCGCTGTTAAGCCCGAACATTCCGCCGCTCCAATTATTGTTGCCTATCCACACCTGACCGGACGTATATTCGCTCGCCGTAACGCGGATTTTGTTGTAACCCGCGGCAATCATATCCTGCGTGAACACGTACAGGAACTTGCCGCCGTTCGGCATGCTAAGTTTTAAACTATTTTCGTCGATAAAGTCAACCGAGAAACCGCCCCATGCGTTTCTGCTTGAAACGAAATCACCGACTTTGATTTGATATACGGCTTCTTTATCCAAACCTAAATAGAATTGATTTCCTTCAGTATACGCAAGGTCGTTCATATATTCGGTATAAAGTTCGGTGTTTGCCGTTCCGCCGATAACGCTTACGCCGACTCCCGCTCCGCCGAACACCGCGCCTCTGTTGTTAGATCCCACATTAAGGTATTTACCCATAAGGACAACCGTTCTCTGACTTACTTCGCCCGCTATCGGGTTGCCTGCGTAACGCTTCCACCATTCGGCGGAAGAAACAACGTGAGCGTCGCTGCCTGCGCACCTCGTATCGAGAACAATATATCCGTCTTCTTCGGCGCAATATATGCTCGTACTGCTCTTAGTCCATTTCGCGGTTTCTTCGCTCTTTATCAGAATGGGTTTCGCGATCGTTAAAACGCCGTCCGTCTGCATGGCGGAATCGTTCCTTACTTCCATACTCCAACCGTGATAATTTTCGCCGTCTTTAAATTCGTTCAGGTCTACTCTTACGGTATCCGTAGCGTCTAAAATTCTCCAAAATTTGTTCCACGTTCCGTTATGCGTAAACGCTATTTTAACGCTGCCCGTCAGACTTGTATCGAATTTAACGTGAGTATATCCCGCGGAGAGAACTTTCTTATGGTCTATTGCAAACACGGTCGGATTTTCATCGCAGGCACACTTCACGCGGTTGTTCAAAGAACATTACGGAATAACGCCTTTGCAATTCCGAAAAAACTGATTCGTTTGCCTTTGCTGTACGCATCAAATTACAAAAGTCGGCGTATAGATCGATTAATCAAGCAATTTAATTTAATAAGAAAAGAAATACCACATGCTTGGTGCGTGGCATTTTAAGTCAAAAAGGCTAAAAAAGCCGCGTTATAAACAGCCCGGCAATCTCAGAATATAAAATACAAGTAAATATCCACCCGCAAAGTTGGTTATTCGTTGGGAATTTTACGGGTAGGTAGTTTATTGCCTACCCGTTTTGCATTTCCCTACGTTATTTTACCGCATTTTAATCCGAACCGTATTGCGGTAGATTGATTGCTCCGACAAATTTGTAAATGATTTCTACTTCTTGCATCTTTCTGCCGCTATATCGTTTCGTTTCGCCTATATAAATTTTTTCGATAAAACTATTCAGAATTTCCGGCGTCAACTCTTGAATTTCCGTATAAGTCTTTACGACTTTAAGGAATTTCGAGAGTTTTTCTTCATCCTGAACGGACGCAGAAAGAGCGTTTTGCAACTCAATAATTTTTTGTTTCAGATCGTTGCCTTCATCATCGTATGACTTCGCAAGAAAATCAAAGCGTTCGTCGGTAATTCTGCCGCTTACGTTGTCCTCGTAGAGTTTACGGATAATTCTGCCCATTTCTTCCTGCCTATCGGAAAGCCGTTTTATCTCGGCTTTCGTTTTCAACTGAAACTTTTCCGTTTCTTTTTTAGATCCCGACAAATATTCATCTGCAAATTCTTTTTCGTGCAGAAAAACGTATTCGCATACCTTTTGTAAATCGCTTTTAACAACTTCGGTAAGTTCCGACACCAGAATCCGATGACTGCCACACAGCCCTTTCTTTTTCTTGCGGTAGGTCGCGCAGGTGAAATTATCCATATTCCTGTTTTTCGCCACCCTTTGAATGGTAAGCCTGTTTCCGCAATCAGCACAGAAAAGCAACCCCGAAAACATATTCGGCTCGTTGAATTTCGTATAAGCGCGTCTGACCCTTCTCATCTGTTGCACCGTTTCGAAAGTCTTTTCGTCTATAATAGCCTCTTGCGTATTACGATAGATTACCCAATTTTCTTCGGGTAATCGAACTTGTTTCTTGTTTTTATACGATTTTTTCGTTGTCTGAAAGTTTACCGTATGTCCCGCATATGCTATCTGATTCAGAATTCCTTTAATCGTTGCATTGCTCCAGATTTCAGGGAACTCGCTTGTCCTGCGAATTTTTATGCCGTGCTTCATATTATACAGCGTAGGCGTTTCAACTTTTTCTTCCGTTAACTTGTGCCCGATTTCCGAAATGCGATAACCGTCAACGTACATTTGGAAAATTCGCCTTACCGTAGCCGCGGCTTCATCGTCTATAATCCATTTATCTTTGTCGTTCGGATCTTTTTTATATCCGAACGGGGGATTAGTCGTAAGATGTTTACCGGAATTGCCTTTTGCCTTGAATACTGCACGAATTTTCTTCGACGTATCTCTTGCATACCACTCATTGAATACGTTTTTGAACGGCGTCAGGTCGTTTTC
>JAJWOJ010000201.1 GCA_021635425.1 Clostridiales bacterium
CAAAACGATTGTAGTTCAATTTTATCTTTCATATTCAAATCGGCACACGCCGACAACTTGTCCGTATAACGTTTTTCAAAAACGTATAGCCGCGACGAAGTAGTCTTTGTATCATCATTATATCGAATCATTTCGGGGAAGCCCCAAAACATAACTCCCACTTTATCCGAATATCGGAAAGCTTCGTCAAGCGCATATTCTAAAAACTCAAACTCTGGTTTTATCGCTCGGATATAATCCTTTCCGTCTTTAATTATTATCTGACGAAACATAGCGACTTTTGCCCTCATATAATATGGATAATGCCAGATATTAACGTGTTTCCATTTGTAGCTTTTCTCATAATGCTCACTTTTGCCTATCAGTCTCACCGGCGTTAAAAATCGACTGCTTCCATACTCAACCGGATGCTCGCAATTTTTATTCCCCGACTTAAACTCCGTAAGCACAGCATAAAGCCCGTCAACGTCATTGCCTATCGATTTATTGTTTCGAATAGCGATTATCAGCTCTTCGATTTCTTCCTGCGTTCCATAATAGTCTTTCCATCCGGATGAAAAGCCGGGACGAGCATAATCTGTAAGCCGAATCCTGTAAAACTGTTTATTCTTCATTATTCTTAAACCAACACTGCAAAAACGGCGTATTTTTAGGATCAGCACAGAAACACAAGAAATCTCGCGTCTCCTCTTCGATCGTCGTGCCGTTTTCTTTACAAATCTTTTGTACTCCGTCATAAAGTTCCTGTTCTACTTCAAATATCACCTCTACTTCTTTTGCCATAGAAACTCCCATACTTACTAATAGTCTCGCCAAAATTATAGCATAAAAAAAGACCTATTTTCGTCCCACTCAAAAACGTTTCAACTTTTAGAAAAATATTTCAATTTTCTGTTTTTGTTGCAACTTTTTGAAAAATGTTTCAACTCGAAACCAACCACAGGTCAACTTTTAAACTACCGGTTTATTGTAATTCAATCACTTTTAGTATACTTTATTTACTGTTCCGCTTCGTAAAAGCATTTTCCCGCAGGATCTCCCGCAGCGCCTTTACCATATCGATGATAATCCTGCTCTCATACAATGTACACTCTTTAATTTGCTCGGCAAATTCGTTTTCGCACACGTTTTCATGCGTGTTTATACAGTCCGCCAAAATGTAATCTGCCGAAACGTCCAGCGCATTTGCTATATCGACGAGCGTTTCAAGGCTCATGCACTTCAACCCCGTTTCCATATAACTTATGTAACTCGTCGATTTCTCTACCGCTTCAGCCAAATCTGCCTGCGATAAATGCTTCTTTTTCCGTGCCTCTTTCACTCTTTGCCCGATAGTGTAATAGTTAATCATGAATAAACCTCCAAAAAAATATTCATGATTATTATAGCCGTTGCACTATATTTTCGGCAATCGGCTGTTGTGTTCATAGCCAATAGACGATAAAATAGTCATAAGCATAAAATAGGAGGCGGAATATGGACGACGAGAATTCGTTAAAACTAAAAGAAATCGGCAATCGTATTCGCGCCGCCAGAGTCGAACAACACATGAGCCAAGACGCATTAGCGTTCGAGGCGGATTTAAGCCTTAGTACAATGAGCGACATCGAACTCGGCAAGTCTAATCTTCGCGTCGTTACTTTAATAAAAATTATCGAAGCATTAAAGATTTCCGCAGATACAATCCTGCGCCCGGACGTTCCGAATGTGAACGGTATTTACCAATCGGAGTTCAGCGACCTGCTGTCCGATTGCTCCCCCACCGAGATGGAATCCATTATAAGACTCGTTTCCGACGTCAAAAAAACTTTCCACTCAAACAAACTATAACCCACACAACATCACTTAATCAGGTTGCCGAATCGCCATTACTCGGCAACTTTTTTTATTTTTCTTATGTTTTTATAAACCGACGGTCAACGACTTGACTGCCGGTTTATTTCTTTTTACGCGAAAAGACATTATAATTGATTGCGGAACAACAAGCATAGGGAGAGACTATGGAAGAATTAAACGTATTCGATAAACTCACGGCTATCGCAACGCCGACACAACTTACTTTGTTCGGCGACTCCGATCGTTCAAGAGCAATCGCTGAACATAAAGCATGGCTGCAAAGCATCCGACACGAACGCCCGAATACCGAATCGAACTATAAAATAGGTATTTATATTCGCTATTTTAATCAGACAAAATACGAAGATTATCTCTCATATCACAAAAAACAGTTTAACGACACCATCGCCCTTTGCCCGAAATGGGAACTTGTCGATTTTTATATAGATGAGGGTGCGACAGCTCCGCATATGGAATCTGCCAAAGAATGGAGCCGATTATTGCAAGATTGCATGAACGGCAAAGTCAATCTTATTATCACTCAAAAAATCGGTAATGTTTCGAGAGATATGCAAGAATTGACGATATGTTCGCGACTACTTGCCGCACAAAATCCGCCTATCGGTATTTATTTTATATCGGAAGACATTTTTACTTTAGCTTCTTACTATACACACGATTTGAGGGACTCAAAATTCTTCCCTTCCGAGGATTGGAAGATACTCCCCGACGAAGAGCCAAAAGGACTGATTACAGATGATTGATATTGAAAAACGCGAACAAAAGGAACAGGAGAAAAAGAAAACTCGGCAAAGGATGCAAGTTAAAGTCGATCCGAACAACTACGAGTTTATTCCTGCCCAAAAAGAAACCGACTATTACGACAATGACGTCAATCAAAGAGTCGGAATCTACGTTCGCGTTTCCACCGACGACGTAAGGCAAACAACATCATTTGAATTACAAAAGAAATATTATGAGGATTTCGTTACAAAACACCCCAATTGGACGCTCGTTAAAATTTATGCCGATGAGGGCATCAGCGGCACCTCTCTCGACCACCGCGTCGGATTCAATGAAATGATTTCCGACGCAAAAAGCGGTAAACTCGATATGATTATTACAAAAAGCGTATCCCGTTTTGCCCGTAACGTTCTTATTTGTATCGGCATGGTGAGAGACTTGGCTGCATT
This sequence comes from Clostridiales bacterium, assembly GCA_021635425.1. Lineage (GTDB taxonomy): Bacteria > Bacillota > Clostridia > Christensenellales > Borkfalkiaceae > UBA10281. The sequence goes on from JAJWOJ010000201.1 coordinate 3,030, forward strand.
ACACCACCCCGTCGGTGTATTCTTTGAATCGGAAGCCATATTTTCGCTAAACGACGATTCTCAAATGGCTTTATCTTTTTTAGCCACGATGGCAGAAGAAGAATCTCACACGCGTAGCAGAAGCATGGAAACTTCCCTTCGGATGCGTCTCGATAACGGCATTCCCCTTACCCCTAAACTATTGGGTTACTCTCATGACGAAGACGGGCAACTTATTATCAATCCTACCGAAGCGCCGACTGTTAAATTATGCTTTTATATGTATCTTTACGGCTATTCGACTCAACAAATCGCCGATACTCTTATCGCTCTCGGTCGCAAATCTTACCTTGGGAATATCTGCTGGACGGCAAACTCTATCGTGCAAATCTTGCGAAACGAAAGGCATTGCGGCGACGTTCTGACAAGAAAAACCTATACGCCCGACTTTCATACCCATAAAGCAAAGAAAAATTACGGGAAAAAACCGCAAAGTTTATATAAAAATCATCACGAAGCAATCGTCTCCCGCGATGATTTTATTGCCGTTCAGCATATGCTTGACAATGCAAAATACGGCAACAAATCTTTTTTACCCGAACTGAAAGTAATTTCATCCGGCATACTAAAAGGTTTTGTCATAATAAATCCGCGCTGGGCGGCATTCAAAGAAATAGATTATCTTCAAGCCGCTCAAAGCATTTACGAACAACTTGCTGAAACCGATACCGAACAACCGACTCCTGTTGACGATAACCCGAAAGAAGTTCAGATAGAAGTCGCCGCCGGAGATTTCAACCTAAGGGATTTTGAAATTACCCGTTCCGAATTTTTCGATTCGGTAAAACAACCTTACGTTGTTTTTGCAAATAAAAAGATTAAATTCGGCGCTACGATTACGAAGAAGTTCGCTGATAAAAATTACATTGAATTACTCGTAAATCCAAAAGAACGAAAATTCGCCATACGCCAAACGGATAAAACAAATCGGCAAAGCGTATGCTGTTCAAAATTATCCATAGGTCAACATCTTCCGCGAGAAATCCCGGCTTCCGCTTTTTTCAACACGCTATACGATCTGTTCGGGTGGAACACCGATTACAAATACCGCATTATCGGCTCTTTACTTGAAAAAGACAATGAAATCGCCTATGTTTTCAACATAGATAACTCTGAAGCCTTTTTCAAACCGTATATCTTGCCGAAGGAACAAGACGAAAACGCAAAAATCCAGCATCTCACCCCTTCTGGAAAACGCATACGGGCAATTCCACAGGAATGGACAAACAGTTTCGGCAAACAATACTATATTCACGAACAATCGATTGCCGCGTTAGCCGAACAAAGCGAAAAAGATTGGAAATTACGCATAGACGGTCAGCTTTGCGATACGGGTAACAATCTGAACGTAACCGGTTTCGACGAATTACGGACTTATATCAATCAAGAAATAAGCAGCATCACCACACAGGAGTAACAAATGAGCGATACGAATACATTGAACGATTTATTGCCCGA
>JAJWOJ010000202.1 GCA_021635425.1 Clostridiales bacterium
GTTCGCGTACCTTTTATAGTTTTATTTTCTTCTGTAATCAAATATCCGTCGAACAAGCATTTAACCTTAAACTCGCCTTCCGTTTCGACTTCTATTTTGGTTTTGTCGTATTCTCTTTTCCATTTTACGAAAACATAATTGCCGTTTCTGCGGTATTCGCCTTCGGCAAAAGTTAGTGCCGAAATTTCACATGGTTTAATTTTGATCTCATTCGAATCGATAAGTTTTTCATTCACGAAAATTCCTGCGATATTTTCTAAGAACCAATGGCTTATATCCCCGAAAAAATGGTGGTTTAACGAATCCATTTTTTGTCCGGTTACGGTTTTAAATGTTTTTTCCTCTGTTTCGAAAAAAGTTTCCCAAAGCGAAGTCGAGCCTTTTTTTACCCATTCTCCGTAACCGGGATAAGACTCCCTGACGATCATTTTATAGGCAAGGTCCGAATATCCGTAACGACTTAAAATATGAAAAATATATCTTGCCCCTAAAATCCCGAACTTCATTTTACAATCGTTTCTCTCGATTAACATTACCAATCGTTTTACCGCATTTTCCTTTTCGGTATCGTTTAAAAAATCAAAAGCGATAAGCAAAGCGTAACAAGTTTGCGTTTCACAACGGCATAATCCTTTAGGCGTAATCATCACCCGATGAAAATCGGAATATATTTCTTCTTTTAAAGCATTTGCAACTTTCTTATATGATTTTAAGCCCAACAATTCAAATATAAAGCAGGCTTTTCGACATATGTCATAACTGATAAGAGTATCCGTTACAAATACCGCCGTTGAAGGCGTAAACCCTTCTATTTCGCACCAATCGCCAAGCCCGAATTCAATAAATTCACCTTGTTTTTTACTGCGTAAAAACAGAATATAACGATATATGGCGTCGGCATTTTCTTTTAAAATGTCTTCATCTCCGGTGTATTTATAAACGAAATAGGGAACGTAAGTCAACGCGCAATCCCATGCCGGTCCGCTTCCCCAGCCGTATCCCCAATCGGCGGTAGGAACAACGCATGGTATTGCACCGTTCTTTAGTTGTGCTTTTCTTACGTTGCAAAGCCATTCTTTAAAATATGCCGCGTTATCATAATTTAAAAGCATATGCTCTACCGAAACGGCTATATCGCCCGTCCAACCGTTTTTTTCACGATGCGGACAATCCGTAGGAAAGTAATAAAAGTTCGAACGCGTAGCGTTTTTAACCATTTCTTGCAATTTATTTATCGTTTGATCCGAGCAACAAAATGAAGTTTGTTCTTGCATTTCGGAACTGAAAATAAGATAAGTAAGCAAAGGCAAAGTCGCTTGTTCTTCCGATACTCCTTCCACAAAAACGTATTGAAAACCATGATAGGTGAACGACGGTTCGTATACCTCTTCGCCATCGCCCGAACAAATATATACGTCTTTCTGAAAAAGAGTTTTGTAGGTTTTTGGCGTGCAAATATTTTCGATATCTATTTTTCCGTCTTCAAAAATTTCTCCGTGCGTAAGCGTTATTTTTTGCCCACGCTTGCCTTTAATTTTTAAGCGGCACACTCCTGCCGAATTATACCCGAAATCGTAAACGTATCCGCCGATAACTTTAATAATTCTTTTTGCCGACAATTCGCGCAATTTAACAATCGGCGGCAAGCAGTTGATTTTCTTTTCGCCGAGAGGTTTTTTTGCCGCGAAACAATTATTCCAATCATTATCGTCATAGTCGGGCTTACTCCAGCCGTTTATATATAACCGTGCGTCATAATGTTCGCCCAAGCGCAAATCGTCAAAAAGTATAGGCGATTTTTTCCACTTAAAAGTATCGTCGGTTTCAAACAAAACGCCGTTTTCGGTAATAACCGACAGCGCAAGTTTAGGACTGCTCCGCCATCTTGCTTTATCGAAATCCCAAGGCGTCCCCCCCATCGCGTTTTGCATGCCGTTACCTAAAACAACTCCTATCGCGTTGTTTCCTACTTGAAGCAATGCCGAAATATCATATTTGTCATAATATATAATGTGATCCGGATTGCTGATATACGGACAAAGTTTTCCTCTTGTGATATCTTTTCCGTTTAAAAACAAGCGATAAAAGCCGAGCCCGCAAATATAAAGCTCGGCTTTTTTTAACGCTTTCTCTAAGATGAACGATTTCCTTATAAGCGGCGCGTTTACAACGCGGTTTATCTCGCAATATTCATGTGTAGCGCAGATAAATTTATCGGATAGCATTTCTATATTTTCAACCTAATCTAACATCTTTGTCTATTGCGTGAAAACTATATCTGACTCCTCGTTCACGCATCAAGTCTCTCGTGTGCATCGTATCCAAATTCGAAGTATTAACGCCTTTTCCGTTTTCGTCATTATCAAAAACCCATTTTGGAGCGGCATATAAACAAACCCGAATATCATCTATCATACTATAAAAATAATCGGTAACTCCTCTTTGTCCGTGATGCGCCATTTGAACGACGCGGCAAGACCGCATCTCATTTCGAAAAGTTTGATCGTTAAGATAATAATCGCCGCGATCGCCAAGATCACCCAAAAACAAAACGGACTCGCCGGGCGTTTCCATTTTATAAACAACGCTAGCATTGTTGCCGGGATTACCCGACGGACCGAAATACGCGTCGTTCAATACTTTCATCGTTACATATTGCCCTATTTTGAACGACTGTTTTGCGCTTGTTTGTATTGCATTTATTATTCTTTTTCCTTTTTGTAAAGACACAAGTTTATTTATAGAATTAGCACGCGAAACAGATTCTTGCTCGTTAAAACTCGGATTATTTAAATCTAAGGCGTCGTAATAAAGATTTTCGACAACTAAATCGTTATCCGAACCGTAATAATCGAATAAATTTAAAAATGCGTCGATATGATCCGAATGGAAGTGCGATATAAACCATGCGTCAACTTTATTAGTAAAACGACGAATGACCTTAAGCAATTTTTCGGCATCTACAGCCTCGCCGCCGTCCATAACGATTACTTTATTGTCGGGCGTTACCATCACATAACTTTCCATAACCGCCATGTGCGTTCCTCTCGCTATCTGATACAACTCAACTCCGCCCAATATGTTTTCCAAAGAATATGTGTCGTCGTTTATTTCGATTGCAGACAAATATATGTTTAAATTTTCTGCGTTTACAAAATTCAGACAAAGCGACTTGTTTCCGTCTCGGACGTATAATTCGGCGTCGAAATTAACAAAATTCCATTTTCCCAGCGGATAAGCATAATCAATAAGCGTTTTACCCCATGTGTAAAGTCTGAATTCGTTATACGTATTTTCTGTTCCTTCGATATAAATTCTGAATGTAAAATGCTTTTTTACGTTGACATTCTGATCATTAAATTCGGGCAAATAAAAATATATGGTTGCATCGTTGTTTTTCGGAACGATTTTATACGACGGTTTATCTTGATAACAAAAATCAGACTCGCTTACAGTTGAGTCTTGCGTCGACCATACCGCTTTTTCTATTGCATTTTGACTGTTTCCGTTTTCAGCCATTGCTAAATTTCCTCCCATTGCGCTTGAAAAAAGAACAACCGAAAAAACACATAAAATTGCAAATTGAATTATTTTTTTCATTGTTTTTTACTCCTTTTCAACATCAATCCGACAACAGAAAACAAAAAGATCATAAGTCCGCCGCAAGAAACGCTTATCGCACCTTGACAGCCTTGCTCCTCATTTGTTTTCGAATCGTCCGACGACGAATCGTTCGGTTTGTTTCCTATATCGTCGAACACCGGTTTTACACACACCACCGAATCGCAAGTTACGTCAGAGACCATTTTATCCCAACCGGCAAAATATTTGCCGCTTGGAACGTTCTCCGGTATAATCGAACATTCGGCATAATCGTTAATCCCCACTTGTCTTTCTTCGATAAAATCTCCGTTTTCATTCAAAAACACGATTTTGTAAACAAACTCATCCGCTATTTTAGCATAACTATTTTCGGTAAATCGTGCGGTTAAGTTCGGAATGCTTTCGGTTGTATCGAAATTTGAATCGATTAGCGTTTTGTCGCCTTCGGTGATTTTTAAGTTGTCTATAAGAACGCGAGCGCTGACGTCGTTTGTCGTAACGGTTGCCAATCCGCATATCCCCGTAGAAAGTTTAAGTGATGTTTTAAAAACTTCTTTATACTCGTTTTTCCCGAATAGCGAACGACCGATAGTTAACTTTTTCTTCGAACGACTATACGTTACGACGTAATTATACCCTCTTTCAAACGTAAAGTCAGAACTTTTTGCGATTGCTTCCGATTTCATCTGCTCATTATTTTTTCCGAATAGAATCAAGTTGTCTTTATTCAAAAAATCACCCACCGACATTTTTGAAGTAAATACAACACCAAAATAGCCCGATTGAACGTTTTGAATCATATCAAACGAAATGACTACTTCCTCGGCCGTTTGTTCATACTCTGTAAATAAAAACGCGTTGCCGCCTTTACCATCTCCTTTCGACACGGCAGTTATTTCATAAGACAAATCAACTGCAA
>JAJWOJ010000203.1 GCA_021635425.1 Clostridiales bacterium
GGTGTTTTACGTGCAGATAATAAGCGGCAGAGAATTGCAGGAGAAAGCCGTCGACCAATGGACGCGCGAACTTCCCGTAAAAGCGCGAAGAGGCGTTATAACCGACAGAAACGGTCTTATTCTTGCCGAAAACAAACAGTCGTATGCCGTATTTATCAGAACGAGAGTTGTCGGCGACGCCGAAAGAACGGCGGAGAAGTTGTCTGAAATTTTAGACGTTGACAAAAATGCGCTGCTAAAAAGGATAAATTCCGATTCTTCCTCGGAAATAACGGTTAAACGGCAGGTTCCGCGGAAAAAAACAGACGCGATTTCCAAAGAAAATCTTCCCGGGGTGTATTTTTGCAACGATTCCGAAAGATATTATCCTTACGGCGAATCTCTCGCGCAGATAATAGGGTATTCGTCTCTTGACGGAAACGGGCAGAGCGGACTCGAGAAAAAATACGACGAATATCTCAAAGGTTATGACGGGGAGATTTTATATGAAGCCGACCTTGTCGGGCGGGACGTGAAAGGCTCCGCGGCTCGTTATATCTCCGCCACCGACGGGCTTAATCTGAAACTTACCGTCGATTATGAAATTCAGAGAATATGCGATTCCGTTATATCTCATGCCGTAACGGAATATTCGCCGAAAGCCGCGTCGATTATCGTTCTTTCGCCCGCAAACGGGCAGATAATCGCCGTCGCTCAATATCCGTCGTTCGATCTTAACGATGTCCCGAGAGACGACTTAAGCCTATTGAACAAGATATCGAGATGTAATTCCATAGTCGATTCCTACGAACCCGGGTCAACGTTTAAGATCATCACTTCGGCGGCGAATATAGAGGAGAATTTAAAGGGAAATCCCAAGGCTTTTTCGGCGGACTATGTTTTCAATTCGTCGCGATTCCGCTTTGTGGACGGAAGAAAAATCAAATGCTGGTCTACCCATGAAAACGGCAAGCACTCAAACGAACGGCTTGCGGAAGCTTTGAATAACAGTTGCAATCCGTGTTTTGTCGATATCGCCCTGTCTCTCGGAAAAGATACGATGTATTCTTATCTCGAAGCTTTCGGGTTCGGTAAGGTAACGGGTGTGGATTACCCCGGCGAAGCGATAGGAATGCTTGTTCCCGAAGGCGCGGTTACAAACGGAGATCTTGCGAGGATAGGTTTCGGGCAGACGATTGCCGTAACGCCGTTGCAACTTGCCGCCGCCGTTTCCGCAAGCGTTAACGGCGGAGTGTATTACGAGCCTTATTTCGTGAGCGAAATTTACGATAAAAACAGCAAAATATGCGAGATAATCAACCCTAAGGAAGTCGGGCGCGTTATAAGCGAAAAAGCATCAGAAACTCTTCGGGGATATCTCGAAGACGTTGTCACGAAAGGAAGCGGCAAGCAGGCGTACATCGACGGTTACAGGGTCGGCGGAAAGACGGGTACGGCGCAGAAATACGAGAACGGACGAATAGCGCAAGGAAAATACGTCATGAGTTTTATAGGGTTCTTCCCTTCGGATAATCCGCAATATCTCGCCCTTGCGATCGTTGACGAACCCGTCGGCGGCAGATATGGTTCAACCGTTGCCGCTCCGCTCGTAAAAGAGGTTTTTCAAGGCATAATCGAATGTAAAAAAATAGAAAAAAGGAAGTAAAAATGAATAGCGGAGAAGTTTTTAAAGGAATAAATTATAAAATAATCGGCGCAATGCCCGAAAATATATCGGGCGTTGAGGATAACCCCGACAACGTGTGCGACGGATATTGTTTTTTTGCCGTGAACGGTGAAAAATACAACGGCGAAGATTTCGCCGTCGCGGCAGCGGAAAACGGCGCGGGTATCGTCGTTTCGGAAAAACCTTTGAATCTGACGTGTTGTAACGTAATCGTCGGAAATATACGGGAATGTATGGGTGCGGTATGTAAAAATTTTTATCTAGGCGAAAATCCGAAAATAAAAATAACGGGTGTCGTCGGGACAAACGGAAAAACGTCCGTGTGTCATATTCTTTATAAAATTTTTTCTTATGCGGGGAAAAAATCGGCGTATCTCGGTACGCTCGGCGGAAAAATCGGAGAAGAGGAAACCGACTCGGAGCTGACAACCCCCGGGACGGTAGAACTTTACAAATTTATCGGAAAGGCAGAAAAGGCAGGGACGGAATATCTTTTTATGGAACTTTCCGCCCATGCGATTTATCAGAAAAGAGATTACGGATTGTTTTACGAAAGCCTGATTTTTACGAACTGCACCGAAGATCATCTCGACTATTTTAAAACGATGGAAGAATATGCCGCCGTAAAAAAGAGCGCTTTCGACAGAAGAAAATGCAAATATATGATAATTAACAGCGACGATGCGACGGGAAGAGAAATTTTAAACGATAACGAGGGGGCAAACGTCCTGACTTACGGGATATATAATCCTGCGGACGTTTTCGCGATAGATATAACCGAAAGAACGGACGGGCTTGGTTTTATCGTGAATCTGTTTGATATAATTTACGAAATGTCAAGCCCACTTATAGGGCTTTGCAACGTGTACAACCTTCTGGCTTCGCTTTGTTTCGGCGCGCTTGCGGGCTTGAAAATCCACACGTTAAGCGGTGCCGTGAGGAAAATCGGGGCGATAAGCGGACGCGCGGAGAGAATAGCGGAGCTGAACAATGCGGATATATTTCTCGATTATGCGCATACTCCCGACGGGTTAAAAACAACGCTTCGTTCCATGCGAAAAATATGCAGGGGCAAACTTTATTGTCTTTTCGGTTGCGGCGGTAACAGAGAAAGGGAAAAGAGGAGCATTATGGGAGAAATTTCGGGGGCGATATCCGATTTTACCGTTATAACAAGCGATAATCCTCGGTTTGAAGAGCCGATTGAAATAATTTCGGAAATAGAAAGGGGAATAAAAAGGATTACGGGAAACTATATAACGATCGCCGACAGAAAAGAAGCGATCGCATACGCTTTATCTATGCTTAAAAGCGGGGATTTGCTCGTTATTGCGGGGAAAGGCGCGGAAAATTATCAGGATATACTCGGCGTGAAACACCCGTTTTCGGATAAAGAGGAAGTCGCGGCGCAAATTCGCGGAATGAAGGAAGGAGACAAAAGTTGAAAACGGCGCTTATTGCGTTTATCGTTTCCGTCGTTACGGCGGTTTTGCTCGGGAAAACGGTTATTCCTTTATTGAAAAAATTGAAACTCGGGCAAAATATATTAAGCTATGTAAAAGAACACGATTATAAAAGCGGAACTCCCACGATGGGCGGCGTTATTTTTGTTTTCGCCGCCGTTTTGTCGTTTATAATTTTCGCCGCGGGGAAAAAGAGCCTTGCTCTTATGTCGGTTGCAATCGGGATCGCATACATGTCGGTCGGATTTATCGATGATTTTATAAAAGTCGGTTTTCATCGTAACGAGGGGTTGAATCCGTTGCAAAAAACGATTTTCGAGCTTGTTATCGCGATAGTCGTTGCGTTTTACGGATACAAAAAAGGAATAACGAAGTTGTATCTTCCGTTTTCGGATTACACCGTCGATCTGAAATATTTTTTCGTTCCGTTTTGCGTGATCGTTTTTTTCGCCACGACGAACAGCGTTAATTTAACCGACGGACTTGACGGGCTTGCGGGCGGCGTTTCGTATGTGTGTTTTCTTGCGTTCGCAACGCTTATAAAGCTTCAGACGGTGAAATATTCGGGGTTTTACGTCAATGCGGACGAATATGAAAATCTCGCTCTTTTATGCGTCGTTCTTTCGGGCGGGCTGATCGGTTTTTTATTATTCAATACCTATAAAGCAAAGGTGTTCATGGGGGATACGGGTTCGCTCTCGATAGGCGGGTTTATTGCCTCAATCGGAATTTTCAGCGGGAATTCGCTTTTTATTCCGCTTATCGGAATAACTTTCGCAGCGTCGAGCATATCTGTAATATTGCAGGTGATTCATTTTAAGCGCACGGGGAAAAGAATTTTTCTTATGGCGCCGTTGCATCACCATTTTCAGCACAAGGGGTACAGCGAAAGTAAAATCGTGTTCGCGTATAAACTCGTTACTTTGCTTGCGTCCTTAGGCTGTCTTATAATGTATGTCTGAGGTGGGTATATGTATTTTAAAAACGATAAGTTTCTGATTGTCGGCGTGTCGAAAAGCGGAATATCGATTTGCGACATGTTGCTTAAAAAGGGCGCGAAATGCTATGTGTATGACGATGCCGAAACGGAAACGGTTAAAAAAGCCGAGCAAAATCTCGCAGAGAAAGGCGCGGTAGTCGTATACAAAAGCGAGCTTGACGAGTTGTTGACCGAAATAACCGTAGTCGTTTTAAGCCCGGGGGTTGCGATCGATCATGAGATTCCTTTAAAAGCAAAAAAACTCGGCAAGAGAATTACGGGCGAACTCGAACTCGCGAGCGAATTTTGCCTTGCTCCGGTAATCGCGGTGACGGGTACAAACGGAAAGACTACGACGTGTACGATGATAGACGATATCTTAAAAAGCGG
>JAJWOJ010000204.1 GCA_021635425.1 Clostridiales bacterium
AACGTATTCTTCGAAGATTTTTCCGCATTTCGCGCATTTATATTCAAAAAAAGGCATAAAAATTCATCTCCTTAAGCTCGGGTCGGGCTACAATCGTCGCCGATTAAAAAAAATTGCAAGAAATCTTTCCTTGCAATTCAATGATAGCATTTATTTAAGAAAAAGTCAAATATTTAAGAAAAAGTCAAACGATGACTTTGCCGTTTATAAACGACGTAAAATATTCTTTATATCCGAAAGCCTTTATAAGCTCATCCGTCCCGGCCACGAGAAATTTGTTGTCCGCATAGAATTTTTTCATCGAGGAGAGCATGCGCTTTTTCCCCGCGGTGCCGAGAAGCTCGCGGAACATAATAAAGCTTTTATCGTATGCGATCGCGACGTATTCGTCCTCCGTTTCAAAGGTCGAAAGCCCGCGTTTCATCGATGTGTTTTTGTTTCCGCTTAAGGTTGATTTTATGTCGAAAAACGACTTATAGGCGGCTTTTCTCTCGTTTTCCATGCTTTCGGCTTCTGTGTTTTTACCCGAGGAATCGAGATAAAGATAAACGGAAAATTCGGCAAGCCCCTCGTCCAAAAACGCCTCGTTTATCTGATCGTTCCCGACGGCAATTCCCCACCACTGATGCGCCGTTTCGTGAAGGGCGGCGTAAAGCTTTTCCTCGGGATTCTGATTTTCGGCAACGTAGCACAACCCCGAATATTCCATTCCGCCGAGAATGAAATCCGTTTCGACGACCGAAAAAGTTTTGTAAGGATATTCTCCGAAAGAAGAGCCGAAATATTCGAAACAGCTTTTTATCTCCGCGAGAATTTTTTCGGCGTTTTCGTCTTTTTCCGCGGAATAGTAAAAAATATCCGTTTTTCCCGACTTTACGGCGGAAACGCAGAATTTATCGGATAAAACCATCGCAAAATCACGCCCGTTTTTTAAAGCGTAGGAATATTTCGTCCTTTCGCCGTCGATAACGGTTTTCTCGGGCGAACCCGAGCAGGCAACGGTAAATCGTGAGGGAACGCCGATCGAAAGCGAATAATCGGCAACGTCGGAATAATACGGGTCGCCGATAGGGTAATATCCCGCAGGCGAGAAGCCGATAACGGTGAGTTTGCATAAAACGGGGTAAAATTCCGCAAGATTAACGGTATTTTCGGTTATCCCGAGCCTGAGCGCGGCTTTCGGGAGCGTCGTTTCAAACTCTATTTCGATATTTGTTTCGCTTTCGGGTTTTATTTCTCCCGTGGGAACGGAAAGTGTAAGTTCGTCGTCCGAAATAACGAACGAAGCGGGACTACCCGCAAGCGTACACGACGTTATTTTTATTCCGCCGAGCGACTCTCCGTCATAGTACGCGTCCGTTTTTCTTCGCTTTGTGCAGGGCGAATTTTTGCCGTTATACGCGTTTGCGGGCAGGTTGAAAAGCGCGCTACTTAAAACGCGTTTTGTCGTGTTAACGAACTTATAGGCGGCTTTTCCGCTTATGATGCCCTCTTTTTCGTCATAATTTACGTCGATGGTTATCGTCGCGCCTTCTTTCGGTTTTTTGCATCCGCCCACGGTCAAAGACGTAAAGAGAAGAACGGTAACGAGTAAAAATTTTATTATTCTTCGCATAAAAAAATCCCCCGTACATTTTACGGGGTTTTTTTCTTTGTTATGCGTGATTTTTATTTTTCGGCAGAAAGCAGATAGGTTTCCGGGTCGATTTTCTTTCCGTTTTCGATAACTTCGAAGTGGAGATGCGCTCCGTCTTTATATTCCTGTCTGTTGTTATCCGAAACGGTTGCGATGGTATCGCCTTTTTTCACTTTCTGCCCTTCGGCAAGATTTTCGTTTGCTTCCACGGAATTGTAAATCGTTTTAAGTCCGTTGCCGTGATTTATCGTTATCGTCGTACCCTGAAGATAAGAAGAGGTGACGCTCTCTATCGTTCCGTCATACGCCGCAACGACGGCTGTACCCGCTTCCGCGGCGAAATCTATCCCCATATGCCCCGTGTAAACGCCGAGCGTTTTGTTGAAAACCACGGTCGAAGACGTGTAACTCTTGATTACTGTCGAATTTGCTACGGGCAGAGAAAACACGATTTTATTATCTGTTGTTTTCCCCGATTCGTCTTCCTTATCGTCGGGTGCGTCGGGATTTGCGGGTTTTTCCGATTCGCCCGTTTTGTCGGGCTTATCCTTGGATTCGTCGGGAGTTTTCGGCTCGTCTGCCGAAGAGGGGAGTTCGCTCTCGATGCCGGGGACGGAATCGGGCTTGTTGCCTTCGATCGGCTTTTTGTTCGTGACAAGCACGACGGTTATAACCGCGGCGATGATCAGAAGCGATATCCCTGTCACGAGATAATAGAGATTCTTCTTGATGAAGTAAGCGAATGTGTTTTTGTTTTTCCTTTCAGACATTTAAGTTCCTCCGATTTTTTTATCCGGGATTATATTCGCGCAAAAGCGAGGCGATATAATCCCGCTATCTGTCGCTAAGGATTATTGACGCCGAAATTGCGCTTTATACCCGATATGTAAAAATTTTTCAACCCGCATTCTGTCGGCGACGAGAAAAATTTAATACCCGCCGTAGTTTATCGGCGTTGCAATTTTAATTTTTTCGTTGTTTTTTTTGCCGTAAGAGACGTGAATATTGATTTTTCTGCCGTTTACGGTTACGAAATCGGGTATTTTCGGCGAGTAGTAATATACGTTTTCGAAAGTCTCGCCGCTTTCCGCGAAAATTTGTTTTGCGCTTAAAGCCTCGAGGGTTTCCGAAATTTCCCTTTCGCTCATATCGCAACGTTCGCCTTTTTTCGTGCCTAAGTATATTCCGAAGAGCTTTTCCTCCTCGCTCGGGGTTTCCTCTTTGCAGATTTCTGCCGACGAAGAAAAATAAAACGCGGTGTTTTCGCCGCTTTTAAAAACCGTTCCGCCGTTCAATTTAAGGCTCAGACACAGCGCGACGAAAGTTGCGGCGTAAAAAATCGTTTTTTTCATAGAGATTGTTTTTTTCATGACGTAAAGCATTATCGACCGAAAAAACAAAAAGTATACAAAAAGGCGGGCGGCAAACAAAAATGCTTGCCGCCCGCCTGAAACAAACGAGGAAATAATGAAAAAAAAAGTATTGTCGATTACAAATCGTTTATGTTGCTTCCTTTAAGCCCGATGCGGGAGAAAAGACGAAGCCTGTCTTTCAAATCCGGCGTGTTTTCGACGGAACGATCGGAGAAAAGCCCGTCGGCGATATCGAGTGAGGACGAAATTTCGTGTCCTATCACCGCGAACGTCGTTTCGCGGTATGCTTCGGCGGTTTTCTCGTCCGCAAATTCGCACACGAGTTTCTTTTTGGGATAATCGCAAACCATTCTCGCAAGCGGAATTATTCCCGCCGCGATGCATTTATCGTAAAACAAAGCCGCGTCGAAATCGGGCGAAACCTTGTCTATATCGAAAGTAATGCTTTTGATTTTGTTTTTAATTGCAAAATCGACAGCCTTGTTTTCGTCGCCGTTTAAAAGAAGGGAAGAAATCGCCCCGTGCGAGTCGCTCGCGGAAACGAATTCCGAAACCGATTTGGCTTTTCTTTCGGGGAGCTTCATTTTATAGTTGTTATAAAGAGTCGCCGCGAGGTCGGAGTTATAAAAAATATTAGCGGTGTCCTCGAGCCTCTTCTCGTCGTCTTCCGATAAAGCGACGGAAAGTTCGTTGACGATAAAATCGGTTATCGCTTCGCCCGTTCTGAATTTTTCGATAATCGCGTTTGCAAAGCAGATAAAAACGTCTTCCACGGAAGTGGTTTTGAAAAACGTCCTCGGCGGCGCGGAAACCGTTATGCCGAATTTTTTCATGCGCTCGTTGATTTTTTTAAGAATCTCGTCGGTATAATCGTTGTGCAGTTTTCTGTAAAAGAAAAGCTCGAAGTTGAAAGGCTTGATTTCTCCGTGAGGGATGCCCAAAGACAGCATTCTTACGTTTTCCTTATTCTTGCCGCGGCAAACTACTTCCGTTCCGACGTAAAAAACTCCGCCTAAAATCTTCTCGGCTTTCATGAGTTCCGCCGCGCCCGAAAGCGAAGCGTAGTCCACGACGGAATGAACGGGGAAACCGTTTTTCATGAGTTTGTATGCCGAAAGAGACGGGTTCGTATTAAAACCCGAAAATTCGGTGCGGCATTGAAAATTCATATTCGCCTTAAGGTTTTTTTCGGCTTCGAAAGTTTCGCTCTTAACGAGTTTTTTCAAAGCGTCGAGCCTTTGAAATCGTCTTTTTTTCTTTAAATTTAAAACTAATTGTTCGTCCTGCATGTTATCGTCCGAATGAAAATTGTTATTATATCTTTTTAAATATACCATTATATATTGATTTTGTCAAGCAAAACGCCGCGTTGTCGAATATCATGCGGGGCGTTCCGTCGAAAAAGCGGGAAAAACCGTGAATTTTTTATAAAAAAAAGAAAAATTTCCTCAAAAGGGTTGAAATTTTCTGAAAATATGATA
>JAJWOJ010000205.1 GCA_021635425.1 Clostridiales bacterium
CGTATATACAGTCTCTTATCCTCGGGATTATTATAACATTTTGACACTTAAAAATCAACTCAAAAGAGTCATAATGACACAAATATGTGTAGGATTACAATACATATTAAACAAAAGCAATAAAAAAGATAGCGAATACTTCTAAGCTACTCATAAATTCTACTCTTTTGACGACTTTTCTAAGCAACATGCCGTCCATCTGAAACGTTACAATTCTTTTCCTACCTGTCCTCTTGCACGGAAATCTCCTAAACAATACCTTTTAGACTGCTTAAATCTTGAACTTGCACATAATTGATTTTTTCTAAAATCAGTCTCACATGTTTGACAAACCTACATTTATAAATATTAAAAATTGTTAATCCGACTTATACGTAATTAAAAAGCCGTTAGCCCGACTCAAACAGACTGACGACTTTTTTTGTCAATACTTATTCAGAATAATCAACTCTACGCGCTTCATGGCTTCGTCCACGCCGACTACGCCCACTCTCACCCTGTCTCCGAGGCTGAACCTGCGTTTGCCCGAAATAAGCGAATAGGTTTTTTCGTCGTAAACGTAATTTCCGCGCGGAAGGTCGCCCACGCCCGTAAAGCCCTCGACGGTGTTATCAAGTTCCGAATATATGCCGTACTGCGTAACTCCGCTTATAACCGCGTCATACTCCTCGCCGATATGACCGCGCATGTAATACGCCTTATACAAATCGTCCACGGCTCTTTCGGCTTCGTCCGCTTTCCTCTCGTTTTCGGAAGATTTTTGCGAGGCTTCGCCCACAAAGTCGCCGTATAAGTCGATTATCTCACCGATTCTGCCGTCAATAATGAGCTTTACCACGCGGTGAACGACAAGGTCAGGATATCTTCTTATAGGCGAAGTGAAGTGACAATAACACTTGCTCGAAAGCCCGAAATGCCCTTCGTTTTCAGGCGAATATTTTGCCTTTTGCATGCACCTCAGCATAATTTTATTGACTACGGGATAAACGGGATCGCCCTCGATTTTATCGAGCAACGCGGCAAAATCCCCGGGACGAACCTCCTCGGGCTTCCACCTTACGCTGAAACCGAGATTAGAAACAAACGAAGCGAAAGCTCTCGCCTTTTCGGGAAGAGGCTTTCCGTGAACTCTGTAAACAAAGGGTACGTCGAGATAAAAAGCGTATTCCGCAACGCACTCGTTAGCCGCAACCATGAATTCTTCGATAATTTTATACGCTTCCGCCGATTTTCTCGGTTCAACTACGATTTCGCCCTTTTCGTCGAGATAAATATGAGATTCGCCGACGTCGAGATCAACGCTCCCGCGCTTGTCTCTTCTCTTCGTCAAAATAAGCTGCAACTCGCGCATCAAAAGGATCATCGGCGTTATTTCGGGATATTTGCCGAGGTATTTCTTGTCGCCGTCTATTATTCCCTGCACCTCGGTGTAAGTCATTCTTTTATGCGATTTTATAACCGACTTTACTATTTGCTTATCAACCACGTCGCCGCGAGGGTCAATCTCCATTATACATGACAAAGTGAGCCTTAAAACGCCCTCGTTAAGCGAGCAGATTCCGTTTGAAAGCTCCTTCGGGAGCATGGGAATAACCCTGTCGGGAAAATAAACGCTCGTGGAACGGCGAAGAGCCTCCTTATCGAGAGCGGAACCTCTTTTCACGTATTCGGAAACGTCGGCGATATGCACGCCGAGCATATAATTGCCCGCTTCGTTTTTCCAAACTTCCACGGCGTCGTCAAAGTCTCTCGAATCCTCTCCGTCGATAGTGACAATAAGCCTGTCGGAAAAATTAAGTCTGCCTATAAGTTCGTTATCGCTCACTTTTTGTTCGATTGACGAAACTTCGCCAAGGACGTTTTTATTGAAATTCTCGTCGTAACCGTAGCTTTTTATTATGGAAAGTTCTTCCGATTTTAAATCGAATCTTCTGCCGAGAATCTCTTTAACCTGCCCTTCGGGGTTATTGTTTTCGGGGAATCTGTATAAGTCTACAAGAACTTTATCTCCCGCCCTCGCGCCCGCGGAATGCTTGAACGAAACGTAAATATCGGTAAAATAATTTTTATCGTCGGGGCGGACGAATCCGAAATCGCGCTCTTTGAAAAACGTTCCGCAAAGGCTTGTTATTCCGCGCTCTAAAACGGTCACTACTTCGCCCTCGTCAGAAGAACCTCTGTCGCTTTCGACAAGACGGGCGAGAACCTTATCCTTATGGAGCGCGCCGTGAAGCCTGCGGTTTGGAATAAACATATCGGGGGTTTTCCCGTCGTCCGCGATGAAAAAAGCAAATCCCCGTTCGTTCCCTCGAAGAGTTCCTTTGACGTAACCTGCCGTTTCGGGCGTTTCATACTTCCCGTCGATAAAAAATACTTCGCCGTTTTTCCGAAGCTCCTCCAAAACTCTCCCGAGCATACTTTTTTCGCTTTGCGAAGTTATTCCAAGCTTAGCAAAGATCATCTTTCTCGTATAACCCGCCCACTCTCCGCTATTGAATTTTTCTTTTAAATGTTCGTATATATTCATATAAATTTCCGTTTAAACCCCTTCGGGTTTCCCGTAGTCCGATTGAAATTACGGCAAAAAATAAGGCGACTTTAAAAGTCGCCTTAAGTGTATCCCTAAAAAATTAAAGGTGGAACTGAGCTATACAGAAAACTATCATGCAAACCGCCATAACGGCTATCGTTATTACGGTAAGTCTTCTGAGTTTACTCTCAAGGGTTTTGCTTTTGTTCTTCTTGTTTGCGAAGAACGTTTCCTGTTGACCGTTGAGCGCGCTTATTCCTTCCGAGTTGCTCGGCTGAAGCATTATTACAATGATAATGAAAATTGCGCAAAGAACCGAAATTATTATGCTCGGAACGCAAATAATCATTTTCAACGTCCAGTTATCCATCAATAAATTAGCAAGCATTTCTATTTTCTCCGTATTTTTGTTCGATTGCTTCAAGTATACCATATAAATCGATATTTAGCAAGCATTTTTGCGGCTTGTAATAAATTTTTTGTTTAAAATATCCGAGATCGGCAAATATATTGATTTCGGCGGTTTTTTTCAATCGGAAGCTCCGTCGTCGCTATGCGGCTCGCCACCCGACTCCTGCTCCCTGTTGCTTTCGGTTTCGCTTGCTCTTTCCGTGCTATCTGATGTTTTTTCATCCGTTTTCTTACCATCATACGGGACAGGGTCGGCAAAAACGCCCGTTTTATAGCCGTTTATCAGACGAACGAGAAGGTCGTTAAGTTTTTCGACGACTGCGTTTTTAACGTCCGGATCGTAATGATCGCCGCCGATACCCGAATCGTTTGTTATCCACACGAACGTTCCGCCCGTAATTATCGCGGACTGCCTTGCGAGATATTCGCAAAGAACGTTCGCGCCGCTTGCTAAAACGGGACAGATTCTTATTCCCTTTTTCGCCGCGGAAACAACCGCTCCCTCGAAGCGCATTTTATTGGAATTTGTTGTATGCGCGGGCGCGTCGTATAAATGGAAAATAATCTTCGTCCCGCCGTCTATCCACTGCTTACCCATCGCAATCTCTAAAGCTTCATCCAACGCTTCGGGATAATCGCCGCCGCCCGAGGCTTTCTGATTCATCAGAAGGCTGCTGTTTTTAGCGTAGTTTTCGGGTTCGGTAACGTCGGCAAAATCGGAATAAGCGAATTTTTCCTTATCTCCGTCGTCCCGATAGAATAAAAACGCGAGAAAGATTTTACAATCGCTGTCGCCTACAACTCGCCTTATCACGTCGCCGAGTTCGACTTTAAGATACTCCATTTCGTCGCCCATGGAACCCGTCGCGTCGATGACGAACATCAGCTGAATTATATCGGAGTTCGCCCCGTCTTCGGCAAGACTCACTTCAAACGAGCGATTTTCGCCGTCGAAATTCGTCTTTATAAGTTCGCCGTTCTCTTCCGCGCCCTCGACCGTGAAATACCCCTTGTCGCATGACGGAAATAGGAACGCGTCTCCCGCGTTGTCCGTTTTCGCGATGAATTCGGGGTTACCTTTTTCGTCGTAAGCCGTTATCGTTTTATTAGGTATGGCTTTTTCGCCGTTTTTAACGCTCACTTTAACTCTCTTTAAGGAATTAAGCCCCCAGTTGTCGGAGAGATAATCGTACATTTTCCCGTTCCGATCAACGGATGTAATTTCCTGACCCAAAGCGGAATAATCATACCCGACCTGACCTTTACGGAACTCGTTTTTCCACATATCGTAATAAACGTTATCGTTCCAGGCGCAAGCGGTCATGGTTCCGGGGGTAATACCCTGATTGCCGCCGCTCCCCTCGCCGTATACCCCGCCATCTGTCATACCGTTTTCCCCGCCGCAGGAAATCGCAAACGCAAACACAAACACAACGCACAATAACGCGGAAATTATTTTTTTCATAACTGAAATATCCTCCTTTTATGCCGCTATTATATATTATTATAC
>JAJWOJ010000206.1 GCA_021635425.1 Clostridiales bacterium
TGTTACAATGTACTAAAAAGAATCGGGAGGGGTTCTATGGTTAATATCGGCAACGACTGGGACGAGGTTTTAAAAGACCTGTTCGAGAGCGAGAATTATAAAAAAATCAGGGATTTCTTAAAAGAAGAATACTCGCTCCACACGGTTTATCCGTCTATGTACGATATATTCAACGCTTTTAAGATGACGCCCTATAAGTCGATTAAAGCCGTAATTCTCGGTCAGGACCCGTACCACGAACCGGGGCAGGCGCACGGACTTTGTTTCTCCGTTTTAAGCGGAACCAGGCTTCCGCCGTCGCTTGTAAACATCTATAAAGAACTGCAAGCCGACCTCGGAATTCCGCCTGCGGAAAGCGGCGACCTTACGAAATGGGCAAAGCAAGGCGTTTTGCTTCTGAACACCACTCTTACGGTAAGGCGCGGAGCGGCAAACTCACACGCTAAATGCGGGTGGACGGATTTTACCGACGAAGTTATCCGAAGAGTTTCGGCGCGCATAGAACCCGTGGTATTCATATTATGGGGAGGGAACGCAAGAGCAAAAAAACCGCTTATCGATACAAGCAGACATTTCATCGTCGAGAGCGCGCACCCGAGTCCGCTTTCGTGTTATAACGGATTTTTCGGAAGCAGACCGTTTTCAAAAACCAACGAATATCTGAAATCGGTCGGAGAAGAACCGATCGATTGGAATTTATCCGATTGATTTATCCGCTTTCGTGTTATAACGGATTTTTCGGAAGCAGACCGTTTTCAAAAACCAACGAATATCTGAAATCGGTCGGAGAAGAACCGATCGATTGGAATTTATCCGATTGATTTATCCGCGATAATCGACTTATAGCACGATTTATCGTATCTGATGCAAATTTTTAAATTTACGAAATCAACAAAATCAAAAGGAGATATTTACTATGACCTGGGAACAATTTTGGCTGACAATTCAGAACTGGGCAACGACTACGGGTATTAAAATAGTCATCGCGATAGTTATTCTTATCGTATCTTTTGCAATTATCAACAGAATTGCAAAAGGCATCGCAAGCCGCGAAAAAAAGCTTGAAGCGACGGGTAAAGTTGACAAGACGCTTTACCGCACCCTGTCTTACATATTCAAAATAATATTGAAAATACTCGTCGTGATCGCGCTTATCGGTTACCTCGGTCTGGACACGAGCGGGATCAGCGCGCTTGTCGCCTCTCTCGGCGTGGGCGTCGGCTTGGCTGTGAACGGCGCGCTCTCGAATTTTGCGGGCGGAGTTCTGCTTCTGGTTACAAGACCGTTTAAGGTGGACGATTATATAGAATCGTGCGGATATTCGGGAACGGTTGAAGATATTTTCATCTGCAACACAAAGATAAGAACACCAGACAACAAGGTCGTTTATCTGCCGAACGGCAAACTCTCGACGAGCGAGGTCGTAAACTATTCCGAAAAGGATTTAAGAAGAGTCGATTTGTCTTTCTCCATAGCTTATTCCGACGATTTTGCTAAGGCTCGCCAAATCATTCTCGACGTAGCGGCAAAAGACGAACTTATTTTAAAAGACCCGGATTGTCTTGTAAGAATGAACTCCCACGGGGACAGCGCGATAGTTATCGCCGCGAAATTCTGGTGCAAAAACGCAGACTATTGGACGGTTTATTTCAACATGACCGAAAACGTCAAAAAAGCCTTCGACGAAAACGGAATCGAAATTCCCTTCAACCAGCTCGACGTTCACGTTAAAAACGACTAAGCCGAACCGCGCGATATTAAGGCTCGGAAACAGATAAAAAAAGCAAGGAAATCTCCGCGAAAGACGTTTTCCTTGCTTTTTTAATATCTTATTTATTCCCCTATTATGCCGTGACGTATTTTTGCGCGGCGAGAAACATTTCGCGCTGACCGAGTTCGTTGGGATGAATTCCGTCGTCACACATGAGCGAATCGAAGTCGTTGCGATTAAGAAATCTTTGTCTTAAATCGATAACGTTCAGCCCCTTGAAAAAGGAATTTTTGATTATCTCGTTGTTGAACATTTCCTGGTGACGATAAATAGTACCCGTATCGCCGCGGAAAAACTCGAGAACTTTATCGCCGTCGGCAAGGCGGCTTATCACCTCACGAAAAAATCTGTCCGAACAGACGGGCGGAATCGTACACGGCACAACTTCGACTCCCGCGGACAAAAGCCTGTCGAGCGTAGTTTTATAAAGCGCGGAAAACTCCTCTATTTCCGTTTTGGGATTATGGTTTTCCAAAGGATTTGCGGCAACCGCCTGCCAGTCGAAATCGGCGTCGTTTCCTCCGAGTTCTATAACGGCGATGTTTTTAACGTTTTTATCGAGCGATTCGATATATTTTTCTATCTTCCCGCGGAGAACGAGCCTCTTCAGAGAATTTCCGTATGCGGAAAAATTTTCGATATTTATACCGTATTCGTCTTCAAAAAGTTTTATCGCGCAAGTGGGTAACATTTCGATTTTGCCTTTATTCGTGGTTATGCCTTTCCCTATCGAATCCCCGAATACGGTAATCCTTTTATTTATAAATTCCATATCAAAAACCTCCGCATGTCCGCCGCTGCCGCATGAAACAAGGCGGCGCAAACTTTATGCTCAAAGTATACCTTTAAAGCCCCGAAAAAACAACCTACTTCGTTTATTTCGCGCTATACCCTTGTTTTTTTGAAAGTAGAAGTTACTTTTTTCGACTCTACCCGCAGTAGAATTGCTGTTTTTTGAATAAAAATAGGTTCAATATATGCAAATTTCATGCAATACAAAGTGAAAGAATGACTAAAACGAAATAAGGATGCTTTTATATCGTTGATTTTTTCAGAGATATGTGCTAAAATAAAACTCAGCAATAAAAACTTGCATATGACTGCAAATACAGAGAAATGGAAGATTTAAAAATCATATTCGCGCAAAATTTAATAATGCTTAGAAAGCAGATGAAGCTCACGCAGATAGAGCTTGCCGAAAAAATAAATTATTCCGACAAAGCCATATCGAAATGGGAACGAGGCGAATCGATCCCGGACGTTTCCGTGCTTTTAAATCTCGCAAAGCTTTTCGGGGTGAATATCGATTTTCTCGTTACCGAACACAACAACACGGAAATCGCAAAGGAGCAAACCAATTACGCCGCAGGCATAAAGAAGAAAAATCATCTGCTTATTTCGGCGATAACTTTCCTTGCAATGCTGATTGCGGCAACGATTGTCTTTATATCCCTTCAAGGCTCGGGAGCAGTGAAAAGCGTGTGGCGGAATATCATGTATTGCTACGCGTTGCCCCTTCCCGTTTTCGCGATAGTCGGCGTTGTTTTCAGCGGACTGTGGGCTAAAAAAACAGTAAATTTCATAGCCGTATCCGCGCTTATATGGACGATTCTTGCCGACGCGTTTTTTATAATTCTGCTCTGCGGAAGATCGTTCCCGCTCGTTTTCGTTCTGGGTTTCCCCGCGGAAATCGTAGCCATGATGAGTTTCAAGATAAAAATACTTTCCGTCGGTTCGAAAAAAAAGCCCGACGCGGAGAAAGAAAACCCGGAAGAAAAAAGATAAATTAACCGGTTTAAAAAGTTTTAGTTTACGATAAAACCCGATTTAACGACTATGAAAGAAAAATGCATTCATGAAGATCATCGAAGCCGGATGCGCCAACGCTTTCACGACAGCCCCGATTCGCTTGCAAAACACGAACTTGTCGAACTTTTACTCTTTTACGCGATTCCTCGCCGCAACGTTAACGACGAAGCGCACAGGCTTATCGATAAATACGGCTCGGTTTCGCAAATTCTGCACGCCGACATCGATTCGCTTTCCGACGTGGAAGGGATAGGCAACGGCGCGGCGACGTTTTTGTCGCTCATCGGCAAAATTATCGACACGATAAACAAAGAGCAGGAAGAAAGCGTTATTCTTTTCAATTTCGAAAACGCGAAAACATATTTCACCGAAATACTCTCCAAACGCACAACCGAAACCCTTTGCGCCGTATATCTTGCCAAAGACGGGCGCGTACTTCTGAAGGAAACTTACACAAACGGCAGTATTTCGGACGTAGAAGTCGGCACGACCCCTTTTTCGAAAGCCATTTCGCAAGTTAATCCGCATGCGGTCGTGGTTGCACACAATCACCCGTCGGGGAATCCGAAGCCGTCCGCAAACGACGACGTGGCAACGGAAAAACTCGCAACTATGTTTCTTCTTCACGGCGTTAAACTTTACGACCACGTGATTGTTGCGGGCAAGAAAGTATACAGTTATAATTTAGACGGCAGATTAGAGCCGATTCTCCGCTCCGCATACGAGCGTTGCAAAGGTTTATAAAAATTAAATAAACAATAAGTCCCCGAGCTTCACATAAGTAAAGCTCGGGGACTTGATTTTTAATAAATATTGAGTTAATCGACTTATACGGCGACTTTTGCTTATCGTTTAAGTCAGTTG